>NZ_JBEZJZ010000072.1:0-42025 GCF_040651455.1 Streptomyces sp. NPDC048483 | reverse complement strand
GCCGCGTCGCCGACGACGCGGCCCGCCCCGGCCGGCTGGGTCAGCGGCTGAGTTCCGCCAGCGGGGGCCGCAGACGGTCGGTCTCCTCGGACACCCGGTCCGGTACGTTCGCCGCGTCCGGCACCGGCTCACCGGCCAGGGCACGTACGACCGACTCGGCGACCGTGACACCCGCCTTCTCCTGGGCCTCCGTGGTCCCGGCGCCCAGGTGCGGGGTGGCCACGACGTTGTCGAGGCCGAGGAGCGGCGAGTCGGTGCACGGCTCGTTCTCGAAGACGTCGAGGGCGGCGCCCGCGATCTCGCCGGCGCGCAGCGCGGCGTGGAGCGCGGCCTCGTCGATGATGCCGCCACGCGCGACATTGATCAGATACGCGCTCGACCTGGCGCGACGCAGCTCGGCCGCGCCGATCAGGCCGACGGTCTCCGCGGTCCTGGGAAGGTGGACCGTCACGAAGTCCGAGCGGTCCAGCAGCTCGCCGAGTGTGACCAGGGGGATGCCGCCTTCGGTGGACGTCACATACGGGTCGTAGGCGATGACCTCCATGTCGAAGGCGGCGAGGCGGGTTGCCACGAGGCGGCCGATGCGGCCCAGACCCACGATGCCGAGCGTCTTGCCGGCGAGTTCGACGCCGGTGAAGCGGCTGCGCTGCCAGGATCCCTGGCGCAGCGCCCCATCGGCCTGCGGCAGGTTGCGGGCCACCGCCAGGATCAGGGCGCACGTCATCTCCGCGGCGCTGACCACGTTGGCGGCCGGTGCGTTGACCACCCGGACTCCCGCGGCGGTGGCGGCGGGAATGTCGACGTTGTCGAGGCCGACCCCGGCCCGCCCGATGACCTTCAGACGGCCTGCCCTGCCGATCACTTCGGCGTCGGCCTGTGTGCTGCTGCGCACCAGAAGCGCGTCGGCGTCGGCGACGGCGGCCAGGAGCCGCGCGCGGTCCGTGCCGTCGCAGTGGCGGACCTCGACCTCCGGGCCGAGCGCGTCGACGGTGGCGGGCGAGAGCTGGTCGGCGATCAGTACGACGGGCCTGGGCATGGTGTTGCCTCCGGTGGGGAGCGGCCTTGCGGCCGCTGGGGGGTCGGTCGCGATGTACGGGGTGGGGTGTGCGGGAGGGCGGGTGCAGGTCAGCGCCACAGCAGGGCGATGGTGCCGAGCACCAGGAACACCGCGGCGTGCGTGCCGAGCACGGTGCGCAGCACCCGGCCCGTGCTCACCGGCGCGGCGTCTTGTGCGGTGGTCCGCTCGGTGGCCTCGCGGACCGCTGTCTTGGTGCCCGTGGCCGGGCCGGGCCGCTGTGATGCGGGTTCCGTGGGCGCCTCGGTGCCGTAAGAGCCGTGCGGGCCCGGCGCGTTGGTGGCGAGCTCGGCCGCGAGCACCACACGGGCCACCGAGCCTCCGGAGGCCAGGGCAGCGCTGACGTTCTGGATGCCGACGAGCTGGATCGCCGGGTAGCCGAGCACATGGGCGGTGGCCCCCTGGCTGGCGGCGAACATCGCGTTGGCCCCGGTGTTGGAACCGGCCAGGAACCCGCCGGCGGCACCGATCCAGGGGGCGAGCATCAGGTAGGCGGGGCCGAGTGCGGCGCAGGCTTCGGCCATCTCCCGGCTCATGCCGGTCACCGTCAGCAGGGTGCCGAGGACGAGAAAGACCATGGTCGTCAGGGTCACCTGCCACCAGCGGGCGGTGGCCGTGCGCGCCGCGTCGGCCAGCACCGGTCCCGGGGCGCCGAGCAGCCGCGGCGCGAGTGCCGTGGTCAGCAGCAGCCACCCGGCCGGACCGGCGATCACCGTCCACCAGCCCTCCTGGACGCCCGCCGCCGCCAGCGCCGCGCGGCCGATGAGCAGGCCGACCACGAGGAAGACGTACGGGGCCAGGGCGCGGCCCACCGGTTCCGGGCGCCTTCCGTCTGCGTCCGGGCCGTCCCGGTGCTGTTGCCGGCGGGAGAGGAGCAGCAGCACGGCGATGGTGGCGAGACCACCGAGGACACCGGCCAGCGGCACGCCGATGAAGGTGTTCACCGCCCACACCGTGACCCACAACGTGCCCGCGGCCAGCAGCAGTTCGCCTGCCGAGGCCACCGCGCGGCGCGCCCCGAAGGAGACGGCGAGCGCCGCGGCGCCGCAGATCAGGAAGACCGGGGCGGACAGCAGAGCCGATACGACACCGAGGTCCTGGAAGTCGACTCCGCCGAGGTCGGCGGAGACCAGGGTGCCCGGCGCGAGCGAACCCCAGGGCACCGTGACCAGCCCGAGGAGCCCTGCCACGGCGGCCTTGGCCGGTGCCAGGCCGAGTTGGCGCAGCAGCGGGATCGCGACGACCACGCCGATGCCGAACCCGGTGAGCGACTCGGCGAACGGCGTCACCCCGAACACGATGAGCAGCACGGAGCGGACGGGCGAGTGGCAGGCTCCGCCGAGCCGGTCGCCGAGCCGGGCCTGGGCACCGGAGCGGGACATCAGCTCGCTGAGCAGGATGCCGCCGAACAGGATCGCGGCCAGCTCGACGAGCGTGGGCAGCATGTGCAGCTGGGCCCCGGCGAGTTCGGCCAGGGGGGTGCGGAACACCGTGGCGGTGAGTGCCGCCGCGGTGCCCAGGGCGGTCAGCGCGGCGTACAGGGCGCGTACCTTGGCCGCCAGCAGGCCGAGGGTCACCAGGATGGGCAGAGTGGCCAGGATCGCGTTCATCGGGCGGCCTCCGCAACGGCGAGCGGGCGGTCGCCCGTGGGGCGGACCGCGTCGAGCAGGGCGCGGACGCAGCGGTCCGCGTCCAGGAGCGCGCGCGAGACGCCACCGGGCGAGGGGACGTAGTGGTTGTAGAACGTGGCACCTTCGCAGAGCGGACCGAGGATCCACATCCGGGTGTCCACGGAATCGTCACGGCCGACCGGGTGCTGGCCGGGGGTGATGTCGACGCCACGGCTGCTCGGTGCCTGTGCCGCGCGGTGGCGGCGTATGCGGCCGCTCTCGCGCAGGTTGGCGAGGAGCGCACTGCCGGTGTGTGCCACGTCGGGCTGACCCGAGGTCGCCTGGCACAGCCAGTGCGCGCGCTCGGTGCGGGCCTCGGCGAGACGGGTCGAGGTCAGGCGCCAGGACCCGGTGGTCTCGTCCCGGACCACCTCCGGCTCGGGGCCGAAGGGCACCTCGACGACGCCGGCGCGGACCAGGGCCAGCAGTTCGCCGTGCCGTTCCAGCTGCGGTCCGGTCACCGAGCGGTTGAGGACCGCGGTGAAGGCTCCGTAGAACTCGTCGTGCGACTTTGCGTCCAGGCCGCCGAAGTCGACGGCGTAGCGCAGGATGTCCCGCTGATCGCGCAGCACTTCGAGGGCGGACTTGAGCGGGCTGGCGCCAAGGCCCTTGGCGGCCTCCCGCAGATCGGCCTCCAGGGCCGCGGTGTACCAGTTCTGGTAGGCCGCGCTGTCGGTCAGGGTGTCGGGGACGGGGAACAGCACCCGCTCCGGGACGAACTCGCCGAATTCTGCGCGGTGTTCGGCATCCAGACGGTCGAGCTCCGCGTGCAGCGTCCCCGCGTGCGCCGCGGCCCGCAGGGACTCCTCGGTCGCGGCCGGGGGTCCGGGGGATGTCCCCCGGGACAGCACAGCCCGGTCGTCGCCGAGGAGGGCGGCGCAGCGGCGGTGGAAGGCGACGCGCATCTCGGTGCACACCAGCGGTACGAGGTCCCCGTGCAGGCTCAGGGCGCCGTCGGACGCCTCGGTGCGCAGCCGGTCGATGCTCTGCCCGGTGAGCACGAGCGGGGTGAAGGCGCCCTCGCGGTTGGCGGCGGGGCGGGCGCGGAACGGCAGCCCGGTGCGGGAGTACAGCAGGATGCGGGGCTCGCGGCCGCTGGGCACGTACTTCCGTATGCCGTCGTGGAGGGTATGGCGGCCGCCGCGGCCCAGGGTGAGCGCGGCCAGGGCGTCCATCCCGGACAGGCCGGTGCCGGCCAGGGCGATGGTGTGCTCGGGCGCGACCTGCGCGAACTGCCGCGCCGGCGGGTAGGGCGAGCGGATCCGGCGGTGCTCGCCGGGGGTCTGCGCCGGGGCCGGGGGCGGGGTGTGCCCGGTGGTGAGAAAGACGTAGCGGCTGCGCAGCACCGTGCCGTTGTCCAGGGTGATGGCGCGCAGGTCGCCGTCGGTGTCGGTCAGTGCGGTCGCGGTGGCCGGGTGCAGCCGGATGTTCAGGTGCGCGGGGGCGCGGTCCAGGGTCCGCTGCAGGAACCAGGACAGGTAGTCGCCGAGTATCCGGCGCGGAAGATAGTCGTCCGGGCGGATGTCGCGGCCCTGGGCCGCGAGGGTGAACCCGTCGTCGGCCAGGCGCAGTCCGCGCTCGCGCACCCACTCGTGCAGCGTGGGACCGCGGTCGCCGACGGCCCGGCCGACGGTGGCTTCCTCGGGGAAGAGCGAGACCTGGCTGCAGACCGTGTTGAGCAGGAGGTAGTCGGGCTGTTCCGGGTCGTGCAGACCGGTGCCGTCGCAGGTCGGGTCGACGAGGTCGACGGTGACGGGGCACTCGTCCCATTCGGGGGCGGAGGTCAGAGTGATGAGGCGCTCGAGTACGCCGATGCCACGGGAGCCGAGTCCGATGACGCAGATGCCGATCGCGGGGGCGTGGGCGCGCGCGGGGGTCGGGGCGGAGGTGCGGGTCATGATTACCACCGCTGGGTTTCGCCGAAGAAGTCGGAGATCTCGACGGCCTCGCCGGACTCCTGCGCCGTGCGGTAGACGTGGGTGCCGACCGCGAGGTCGAGCACGCCGAGACCGAACGGGGAGAAGATCACCGGCCGGTCGGTGGCGACCTCGACCTCGCCGCGGATCACCTGGGCGAGGGTGCCGGCGATGAACTCCCGGTGGCCGTACTTCTGTTCCGCCAGATGGGGGGAGGTGTTGGCCGTCATGCAGTGGCCGATGTCGTCCAGGACGTTCTGGGCGGCGGCGATGATCTCGGGGCCGATGTCCCGCAGCGAGATGTTCAGGACGATCTGGCCGGGCGCGAACGCGGCGGGGTCCAGGACGTAGGGCTCGCCCGCGGTGGTGGCGAAGACCACGAGGTCGGCGCCGTCCACGGCGGTCTTGAGGTCCGCTTCGATGCGCGCCGGGTAGCCGAGGTCGGCGCCGGCGTAGTCGGCGAACGCCTGGCCGTACTCGGGGATGCGGTCGTGGATGACGAGGTCGTCGACGTCCCACTCCTGGGCCTGGAAGAACTCCAGGATGTTCCGGGCGATGATCCCGGCGCCCACGATCGTCAGCCGCGCGGCGGTGCGCCGGCCGGTCAGCTCCTCGGCGGCAAGGACCGCGGAGGCGGCGGTGCGGGCCGCGCTGATCTGGGACGCCTCCAGGCAGGCGAACGGGTAGCCGGTTTCGTAGTCGTTGAGCAGCAGGGCCGCCGAGGCGCGGGGCACCTTGTTCTTGATGTTGCCGGGGAAGCTGCTGATCCACTTGATCCCCGCCACGTTGTACGCACCGCCGAGATAGGCGGGCAGGGCGATGATGCGGCTGTCCGGCTTCTCGGGGAAGCGCAGGAAGTAGCTGTTGGGGTTGACGGAGTCGCCGTCCTCGTGTGCCAGGTAGGTGGCGCGCACCTCCTCGACGATCTGCTTCCTGCTGCGCTTGATGATGTCCCGGGCGGTCCTGCCGCCGATGACACTGAACTCGAACATGGGTTATCCCTTCACTGCGAGGGCAGCGGCGCGCCCCGGCTCGTTGTCGGATTTCTGGTGGGTGTTCCGGGAGCCGCGCGGGCCCGAATCGAGTCGGCCGAACCGTTCGTAGACCCACACGTCGTCGTAAATGGTGTCGAGATAGCGGTCGCCGATATCGGGCGCGATGGCCACCACGCAGGAGCCCGGCTCGATGCGGTCGCTGCTGCGCTCGACGGCCGCAAGCACCGAACCCGTCGACCCGCCCAGCGCGATTCCGCGCTCCGTGGCGAGTCGCCGGCACATCCGCACCGCCTCGAACTCCGGGATCAAAATGGCCTCGTCGACCCTCCCGGACCGAAAGATCTCGGGCCGTCTGCTGGTACCGAGACCGGGAATGTGCCGCTTTCCGGGCGGCGCACCGAATGTCACCGAACCCACCGCGTCCACGGCGGTGATCCGGGTGTCCGGCGAATGCTCCCGGAAGTAGTCGGTGCAGCCCATCAGGGTTCCGGTGGTGCCGGCGCCGATGAAGAGGTGGTCGATCTGCCACCCCTGCTGGACGATGGATGCCGCGGTGCGTTCGTAATGGGCCCGCGGATTGGCCGGGTTGGCGTACTGGTTCGGCCAGACCAGCGAGGGGTCCTCGCGCAGCCGCTCGTGGAGGTAGTCGATCCGCGTCTGCAGATAGCCGCCGTTGGCGTCGCGCTCGGTCACCACGACGACATCCGCGCCGAATGCCTCCATCAGGCCGATGCTCTGCTGCGACGTGTTCGGGTCGGCGACACAGATGAAGGAGTAGCCCCGCGCGGCGCACATCGAGCTGAGGGCGATGCCGAGGTTTCCGGAGGACGATTCGATGACACGTCCGCCCGGTTTGAGGGTTCCTTTGCGCTCCGCGTCCTCGAGCAGCCCGACAGCGGCCTTGATCTTGATGGATCCCGCCGGATTGAGACCCTCGATTTTCAGTTTGAGATCAACATGCGGAATAAATCCGCTCAGGTCCAGGAAGACGCTGTCCAGGACCAGTTCATGAGCATTCCGATAAAGCATCGGACCTCGTCCTTCTGGGAAATGCGAACAGCGGATTCCCCGACCTTGCCGCGTCGTCGCCATGCCGATCAATCGGGCCTCGACACTTCATCAGACAGCGTCACCGGAAAAGAGGAAGGCGGATTCGGTAACCGGTGACCTGACATATTCCGGGCGGTAGTTGACCGAATGGCGGCGCCCGGCCCCGCCGCAGCACGACGAAGGGCCGGCCGCCTCCCCCGGGCAGGGGAAGGCGGCCGGCCCTTTCGGCACGGGCAGGTAAGCGTCAGGGTCAGGCGTCCGGGTGGGTGCCGTTGAAGTACTGCTGGGACTCGGCCCAGACGTCACGGGCGAGCTTGCGGCCCTGGGCGTCGGCCTCGGTGTGGTCGAACTCCCAGTGCACACCGCCCCACAGGCGCGAGTATCCGACCTCGGTGGCGGCGTCGGAGAACGTCGGCCAGCTGAGGTTCACATCGGTGGACGGCATCCCGGGCTCGATCGTCGAGGAGCCGGCCTTGATCACACCGGTGCCCCCGTAGGAGTCGGAGCCGGTGAACCGCTTGAGGATCTCGGCGCCCGCCGCGGTGAATCCGGTGTGCCCGGAGCCGTAGGCCGCGAAGGACGGGGTGTTCAGATACGGCCGCCACTTCGCGCCGTCGATGGTCTGCGTGCCCTTGCCGGGACCGGCCCAGCCCTTGATCTCCTGACCGGACTTGGCGTACCGGATCATCGTGATCGGACGGCCGTAGTCGAAGTCCCGCTTGGTCTTCCAGTCGACGACCGCCTCGTCCGCCTCGGCGATGTTCAGCGCGAAGAACAGCTTCACGTCCTCGTCGAGGGAGTGGTGGTCGCGCTGGGAGACGAACGTCGCCCAGACCTGGGGGATCGACGAGGAGGACTCTCCCGGCCACTGCCAGTGCTCGGCGATCGCCTTCTGCCGTTCGGTGAGGTGCGCGTTGCGCTCGATCTGCTTGTTGATCGCCGCATCGGCCTCGGGGGTGCCGTACTTGGGCGGGGCGGGCGGCACGTAGGCGGCGGTGTCGTTGATCAGGAACGGCTTGGCGTCGGCGAACTGCGGAGTGATGAAGGCCTGCGTCTTGCCGTCGGCGGTGATCAGCGGAGCCCAGCGGTCCGGGGCGACCAGCTTGTCCTTGTCGAAGTGGTTGACGTCCTGGGGTGCGTTGACCGGCGTGTAGGTGCCCGGGGGCGGGGAGTACGGGGGGTCGCCGAGCTGGTGGGAGCCGTCCTCGTGACGGACCTTGAGGAGGGCGTCGGTGGCGGCGAGGGCAACGCCCACCGGCGAGGTGGCCTTGGCCCCCTCCGCCTCGGCCGGGTCATAGCCCAGAGCGCGCAGCTTCTCGTCGAAGGTGGCCTTCTGGGCCGGGAAGAGGTCGCTGAGCGCACGGTGCGCCGCGAAGCTGATCGCCTTGCGCTTGTTGGCGTACGTCCGCTCGGCGTGCGGGCGGCGCAGGTCGTCGCCGAGCTGGGTGCCCACGGCACGGCGGTCGTACGCGGCCCAGGCGTCGTATATCGCGTTGTGGACGATGCCGAGGGTGCGGCCGCCGACCGGCGGCGGGGTGTTGTGCCCGGTGGCCTTCGAGTTGGCCTTCATGGCGGCGACGGTCTGCTCGTTCCACTGCACGACGGCATTGCCGGCGCCGGCGGCGGACCGGACCGCAGCCGGGTCCGCCGAGGTGTCGTCCGACGCCGCGGACGCGGGGCCGGTGACCGCGGTGGTGAGGGTCACGGCGGTGAGGGTGCCGAAGACTGCCCATCGCCGGAATGCGGCTGCCTGGGGCCGGAAGGACTTCATGAGGTGTCACACGGCCTTTCTCTGTGGGTGGTGTGGGTGCAAGGGCAGGCAGTCGGTCACTCGGACCAGCGCGAGCCGGTGATGACGTCGACGAAGTTCGGCCGCACATAGCCCTCGGTGTAGCGCTCGAGGACATCGGCCTTGACGTTGCCGAAGGTGGTGTCGGGGCGGTGGGCGATACCGCCGTTGAAGGCCTGCAGGATGCGGCGCTTGAAGTCGGGGCGCGGGTGGGCCGCAACCACGGCGGCGCGCTGCTCGTCGGTGATGTCGTCGTAGCCGATGCCCAGGACGTCGAGCTCGACGCCGGCGGTGACCAGGGCGGTCTCCGGGGCCATGTAGGCGGGGATCTCGGGAGTGGTGTGCAGGGCGATGGCCTCCCACACGACGCGGGCCGAGTCCTGCGGGACACCGTGCGAGAGCAGGAACTCCTTGGCGTCCTCGGCGCCGTCGATCTCGAAGCGGCGGGTGGAGCCGCGGTGCTTCTCGGTCAGGCCCAGGTCGTGGAACATGGCGCCCACGTAGAGCAGTTCGGGGTCGTACGCGAGATCGCGCCGGTTCCCCTGCAGGGCGCCGAAGAGGTAGACCCGGCGGGAGTGGTGGAAGATCAGCTCGTCGGCCGTGTCGCGCACCAGCTCCGTGGCCTCCTTGGCCAGGGCACTGTCGGGAACGGTGATGTCGGCGATGTCGGCACTGGTCATGGGCGCTCCTGAAATGAAGGCAGGGAAATCAGCAAGGAGTTGAGGGCCGACCGGGGCGTACGGGATACGGGGACGGCGGTGTCCGTACGTCCGGCGGACGCGTTCCGTGCCGCGTCGTCGGCGAACACGACAGTAGGGCGGCACCCGGCGCCCCGGTGTGCCGCCGAGGCGACTTCGTCACATGCCGTGGGGAGCCGGCGGAATGCGTGCCGTGCGGGGTGCGACCTGACACAGTCCCGGCGCGGACGGGACCGTCCGGCCCGGTCTGTCCGGGTAGGCGAGGCCGGTCCCGCCGGCCAGGTGACAAAGGACGGAAATCCGGCTGGCCGTGTCGACGGGCCCTGCCTAGGCTCCGGGGCATGATCAGCCAAACGGCGATCGGATTTCTTGAGCAACTCGCCTGCGAGGGCGTCCAGTCATGGCTGACGCCGGACCGGTCGACAAGTGGTGACCCGGCTCAGCTCCTTCCGTACGCCCTCGCCGCCACTCCGGGATCCGTGCGGGGCGTGGCCCTGCACGGCGATGTGCCGCCCGACCTCGCGGCCGTGCGCCTGCTGTGCGAACGCCTGGAAGATCCGCCCTCGCCACAGGGCGGCCCCGCCGGTCATGTGTCCGCGCCGCTCGACCCGGCACTCGCCCACGACGCGGACGGCCTCGTGTCGGCCTCGCGCGCGCTGCGGAGCGCCGTGGGCCGGGAGAACCTCCTGGTGCAGATTCCCGCCACGGAGGCGGGGGCCGAGGCCATGGCGGAGTGCCTGGCCCACGGTCTGCCCGTGGACGCCACGCTGATCTGCACCACGCGGCAGTGCGACCGGGTCTTCGACGCGTTCCTGACCGGGATGGAACGGGCCCTGATCACGGGCCATGCCCTGCAGAGCATCAGGACCGTCCTGTCGTGTCCGGTGAACCTCGTCGACGGTCTGGCGGCGCCCTCGGCGGCCGGTGTCGCCACGGCGCGGCTGCTCTACCGGCTGCGGGAGCGGCGCCTCGACAGCACCTGGTGGGGGGTCCTCAGGGCCGCTCAGGCCCCTCCGCCGGCGCTGCTGTGGACGGATCTGCGGCCCCACCACGCGGCCCGCCTGGTCGGCTGGAACACGGGGATGGTCTTCGCGCCCCGGACGCTCGAAGAGACGGCGTGGACCAGCGAGCTGGCCGGTGACGCGCTGTTGAACAGGCATCGGGAGGGCGAGCGCGAGCTGGCCGCGCTCACGCCCACCGGGTCCGGTCGCGTCACGGCCGACGAGGCCGTCACCGCGGAACTGATGCGCCGCCGCCGTGCCTGGAGCGCCGCGCTCCGACGATGACGAGGCCCCGCCGAAACCGGCACCGGTGGGGTTCCCCCGTGGCCGCCAGGGCACAGGGGGCGCGCCGGCGGGGCCGGTTTCGGCCGGATCTCACGCAGGTTCCTCGCCGCGGGAGTTCACGAGACGGCCTCACGCGCACCCGGCCGCGACAGCTCCGCCCCGGTCAGAATCCGCAGCGGCGCGGCCTTGACCACGGTCTCCTCGAACTCCGCCGCCGCGTCGGACAGCGTGACGATCGCGCCGCCGACGCCGTAGGTGACGCGCTCGGCGGTGACGACGGCGGTACGGATCACCACACTGAGGTCGGCCGCCCCGGAGAGCGAGAAGTAGCCGAGCGCACCGGAGTAGACACCGCGCGGTCCGCCCTCCAGCCGGTCGATGATGCGCAGGGTGCGCACCTTCGGGGCGCCGGTCATGGAACCGGCCGGGAACGCGAAGCGCACACAGTCCACCGCGCTGTGCCCCGGAGCGAGCCGGCCCTGCACCGTGCTGACCAGCTGGTGCACGGTCGCATAGCTCTCCACCTCGAACAGGCCGGTGACCTCGACGGTGCCGGGGCGGGCGCAGCGGCCGATGTCGTTGCGCACCAGGTCGACGATCATCAGGTTCTCGGCGCGGTCCTTCTCGCTGCCGAGCAGATCGGCGACGAGCGCGGCGTCCTCCCCGGCGGTGGCGCCGCGCGGCCGGGTTCCCTTGATCGGCCTGGACTCGATCAGGCCGTCGCCGCAGACCCTGAGAAACCGCTCGGGCGAGCTGCTGAGCACCGAGAGCCCGTCGAACTGCAGCAGCGCCGCGAACGGCGCGGGGGTGGCCCGGCGCAACAGCCGGTATCCCTCCCACGGGTCGACGCCGCCGCGCACTTCGGCCCGGTTGGTGAGGCACACCTCGTACGTCTCGCCGGCGGCCAGTTCCTTCTGGCAGGCGTCGATCAGCTCCAGGTAGGCGGCGCGGTCGTGGCGCAGCACCGCTTCGGCCGGTTCGGCGGGCGGCACCGGCGGGGCGAGCGGCGCGGGGGCGGGGCCGGTCAGGAGGGCGGCGGTGTCCGTGAGCCAGTCGTGGGCCCGCTCGTGGTCCTCGGCCGGCCCGTCCTCGTCGATCAGGGCGAGCAGATGGGTCCGGCCGGTGCGATGGTCGAGAACGAGGGCGCGGTCGGTGAACACCATGACGGCATCGGGCTCCGTGGCGCGGTGCACGGCGTCGCCGCCGCACTCGGCCTTGAGCTCATAGCCGAGATAGCCGACCCAGCCGAGCGCGAAGTCGCCCGGCAGGTCGGGGAGTTGGGTGTGCTGTGCGCGCAGGTCGCGATCGAGCCAGTCGAGGAAGCGGCCGCCCACCACCTCGGTGCCGGTCCGCGAGGTCACGGTGACCGTGCCGCTCCACACATCGGCGGTCGCCACCCGTGCCAGCGGCCCGGAGGCGTCGCCCATGACCGAGAAGCGCCCGCGCGTCGGGGCGTCACCGCTGCTGTCGAGCCAGAACGCATGCGGCTGCCCGCGAAAGAGCCGGTCGTACGTCTCCTCCTCGCCCCACAGCGTGGCCACCTGCCGGGTCAGCACTCGCAGCGCGCGCCGGGCCGCAGGCCGGGGGGGCGTGGGCGCCGCGGCCCGTGCCGTGGTCCGTGCCGGACGGGCCGGCGCGCGGCCGGCACGTTCACCGGAGAGGTCGACGAAGTTCCGGATGAGGCGCCTGCCGTACTCGGTGCAGATGGACTCGGGGTGGAACTGCACTCCCCACATCGGCCGGGTCCGGTGCCGCAGCCCCATCAGCACACCGTCCGGGGTGTGGGCGATGGCCTCGAGTTCGGGCGGCAGGTCGGTCACCGCGAGCGAGTGGTAGCGCACCGCCTCCAGCGGTGACGGTATGCCCCGGAACAGGTCATCGCCGTTGTGCAGCACGGGAGAGATGCGCCCGTGCCAGGGCTCGGGCGCCCGGCCCACCGTGGCGCCGTGGGCGAGGGCAATGCCCTGGTGGCCCAGGCAGATGCCGAGGAGGGGCACCTCGGCCCGCCCTGCCTGCTCGATGAGCTGCCGGCAGATGCCGAAGTCGCCGTCGCGTCCCGGGTTTCCGGGTCCGGGCGACACGATGACGGCGTCGAATCCGGACAGCAGGTCGGCGTGCCAGGCGGGGTCGTCGTTGCGGACGACGGCCGGCTCGGTGCCGGTCGCCTCGGTGACGTAGTGAAAGAGGTTGTAGGTGAACGAGTCGTAGTTGTCGACGAGCAGGGTGCGCGCGGGGTGGCTTCTTCCCGGGCCGGCGTCGGCGGGGACGACTTCGAGCAGCATGTGCTCGACGAGATCGCTGCCGTACTCGCCTTCGAGCACCTCGACGCACTCCACCGTGCGCAGCTCGCGACCGCACTCGGCAGCGATACGGCGCAGTGCGGTCAGATCGCCGCGGCCGCTGAAGTGGAGCAGCGCCCTGCCGCCCGGTGTGAGGCGGCCCGGAGCCTCGGCCAGGAACCGCTGGTGGGTGCGGTACCCGGCATCGACGTAGGCGCACTCGTGGAGGGAGCCGTATTCGTAACCCTCCGGCGCGAGCACGTAGTTGGAGCTCCAGAAGACCGTGTCGAAGCGCTCGTCGGGGTCGAGACGGTCGAAGAGGTCGCTGTGCAGGGCGCGTACCCGGTCCGCGACCCCGTGGCGTCCCGCGTTCAGCTCCGCGTTGCGCACCGCCTTCGGGCTGATGTCCAGGGCGACGACGCGGTCCGCGCCGGCGAGGGCCGCGAGGACCGCGATCACCCCGCTTCCGGTGCCGACGTCGAGAAACGAGCGCCCCACTTCGGCGGGAGTGTCGCCGGCGAGGCCGAGGAAGTCGACCCCCACCCCGGTGGACGGCGAATAGACAGGCGCGAACACCTCGTCGAGCAGGTCCCATTCCCTGTCGCACATGCGGAAGGTGTCCGGGCGGTCGTCCCTGGTCAAGGACATCTGGCTACGTTCGAGTGAGCGCTCATAACTCTGGATGTAAGGCATTACAGTCCCCCAATAGAGCTTTTAGCAGCCCTTTGTCGTAATCGCTCAACATCAGGTGTACGGCAGGACGATGACGTCTGACCTGGGGGCGACGGAAGGTGGTCCGGCAACAGGCCGATCCGCAAGGGACGGTGCTCCCGCCACCCACCCCCATGCTGACCTGGGGTTTAAATTCAACAATCTGTTGACTCGGCGTGTTTCGGTCATCTACTTTTCACAGACGCGGGCAGGCGTGTGCCGCGAAAATCGCCACACTGAAGGGACAGCGGACGTGCGCGAGCCCAGTGCATCGCACGAGCTCATCGAACTCCTGGAGTTGCTGGCCGAAAACGCGCCGTCGGACCGCTTCGAGGAGCCCGTGCGCCGGGCCCGCGCCGCGGACCCGGATCCCGCGCGCATCGAACATCTGGAACGGGCCAAGGGCCTGGCCCTGCAGGTGCACGAGGTGATGTCCCTGCACCACAGGCGTCAGATCGGCCTGTCGGCGCTCGTCGACACCGCCCGGGAGCTGACCCTGCCGTACGACCTGGACGGTCTGCTCAACGTCATCGCGCGCCGGGCGCGCTTTCTGCTGAACCTCGACATGGCCTGGGTCTCGATCCACGACCGCGAAAGCGGCGATTCGGTGGTGCGCGCCGCCGACGGGCACATCAGCATGCTTAGCGTGGGCATGCGGGTGCCGACGTCGGGCGGCCTCGGCAACCTGGTCACCGAACGCGCCGCCCCCGTCTGGACCGCCGACTACCTCAACGACCGGCGGATCCCCCAAGCGGACGTCACCCACAATGCGGTGCGGGCCGAGGGCCTGCGCGCCCTGATCGCCGTACCGCTGCGCAAGGAGGGCACGATTCTCGGTGTGCTCTACGCGGCGCAGCGGCAGGTCCGCCGGTTCACACCGGACGAGATCACCCTGATGTCGTCGCTGGGGGACCTGGCCGCGGTGGCCATCGAGAAGACCCGGCTGCTCGACCGGGCCCAGCACGAGCTGAGCGAACTCAGCCTGCACGCCTCCCGCGCCGAGGACTCGTCCACTTCGGCCCGGCGGCTGAACTCCGCGCACACCCGGCTGATCGATCTGCTGCTGCGCGGCGGCGATCTGCACACCCTGGTCGACGCGGCCGGCGAGCTGCTCGACGGCACGCTGCTGGTGCGTGACCCCAGCGGCACGCACCTCACCACGAACACCCTCCCCGGGCTCGACGAGACCGAGATCCACCGGGCCGCCATGGAGGCGCACTCGGGGCACCTGCCGGTCGAGGCCTCCGACGGCACCTGGGTCTGCCCCGTCATGGCGGGCGAGGAGCTGCTCGGCACGCTCGTCCTTGTCACCGAACAGTCCCTCGGCGAGCGGCAGTTCCCGCTGCTGTCCCTGGTCACCCAGGTCACCGCCGTGTCCATCCTGCTGATGCGCAGCACCAATCTCGCCGAGGGCCAGGTCCGCAGCGATGTGTTCCACGACCTCCTCAACGGGGGGCAGCTGTCGGCCAAACAGCTGGACGACCGCGCGCGCAGACTCTCGGCCGACCTCCGGCGGCCCCATGTCCTCGTGGTGGCACGGCCGGAGGACGCCTCCCCCGGCAGGGCCGCCTTCTGGGCCTCCTCCTACGCACATCAGCGCGCCGGCGTCACCAGCGTGGAGAGCGACGAGATCGTCCTGCTGCTGCCCGGGACCGACCCCGCGGCCGCCGGCCGTGCCGTGGCCGCGAAGCTGTCCGCGGCACTCGGCAAGCCGGCGACGGTCGGCTCGGCGGGCCCCGTCACCCACGCCAAGGACCTCACCGACATGTTCCGGGAAGCGCAGCGGTGTGTGGACGCGCTGATCGCCCTCGGCTCGGTCGGCGGCACCGCCTCGACACGTGAACTGGGCTTCCTGGGGCTGCTGTTGTCCGACCAGCCCAACGCGGAGGTCTTCCTCGCGGACGTCATCGGCCCGGTCCTCGACTACGACGCGCAGCAGGGCACCGAACTGACCCGCACCCTGGAGGCGTATTTCGCGCACGGCAGCAGCCCCACCCGTGCCGCCGACACCCTCCATGTGCACCCCAACACCGTGGCCCGCAGGCTGGAGCGGATCACCGAACTCCTCGGCGATGGATGGCAGGACGCCAAGCAGCTCCTTGAGGTCCAGCTGGCGCTGCGGCTGCACCGGATCCGCCACACCGTGACCGCGCGGGGCGCCGATTCGACCGTACGCCGCTGAACCGATGGGCGGGCAGCGCGTACACGGGGGCCATGGCCCGTGCCTCGCGCGACAGCACGGTCACGGCGTGGGCCACCGACGCCAGCGTCATATGGCGGTGCCAGCCGCCGAACGACCGTCCCTCGAAGTCCCGCAGCCCGACCCGACCGCCCACCGTCTCGGCGTCGTGCGCAACCCGTCCGCCCAGCTTGGTCAGGTGCAGCAGCTCGTGGGCCGGGAGCCGGGTCATGCCGGTGAGCCAGATGGCGGCCGGCGGCAGCGCGGGATCCTGCCACTCCCCCACGACGAGCAGCGGCCGCCGGTCCCGTGGCACACCGGGCGGCGCGAGGCGGCCCGTTGCCGGGTGTCCGCCCTCGGGCAGGGTCACCGGGATCGCGGCGACCAGGGAGGTGTGCCGACGCCCCGTGAGGTGGTCGGTCCACTCGACCGGGCGCCGCAGTCCCTTGACCGACTCCAGGATGTGGCGCACGCCGAGCGGCCCCGCGCCGTAGCCCGGCAGGGAGGGCTCGGCCACTTCGAGAACCGTCAGGGCGCCCACCCGGGCCACCAGCGGAACGGAGGCGGCGTCGAACCCGGTGATCAGACGACGGAAGTCGGCCCCGGCCACGTCGAAGACCACCGGCCGCGTCGGCACCTGCCAGGTCCGCATGGCCTCCAGGACGGATGCCGCCGCGCATTCCTCGCGCGTCTCGCTGATCACCTCCGCGGGAATGCCCGCACGCCGGCGCCGGGCCGGGTCCTCGGTCCAGCGGTTCGACAGAAACAGGCGCCAGTTGACGGGCGCGCTCAGCTCGTCGGACGCGAACCACACACCGTGGGCGTACTGCCCCGCCACCGGCCCGCCGGTCGCTGCGCCGGTGGGCGACTCCACGCCCACCGACCGGTCGCCCAGCTTGGGGATGGCAAGGGGCTGGACCACCCAGGCGCGCGGCGCCGCGCGCCGGTGCAGATAGTGCGCGAGCGCCTCCCGCACGGGCTTCCAGTTCCATGTGGAGGCGCTGATGAAGTGATGCATGCTCTGCTCCGCGGCGCTGCCGCCGATCAGGGTGGCGATGCTGCGCATGGACTTGCGCCCCTCGACCGTCAACAGGCCGCCCACATACTGCTCGCCCTTGGCGCGCTGGTCCCTGCGCTGCAGGGCGTGCGGCAGCACGCAGCCCATCAGCTCCGTGGCCACTGCCGCCTGGACCGGGTTCCCTCCCTGCCCGTCGGTACGTGTCGCTGGTCCGGTGGAAACAGATCCACTCACGACGTCCCCCTTCGCCTCTGTGGCTCGGTGCTTCCCGGCCGAAATCCACAGTGGTCTTCCGGACACGGCGGGGACGATGTGCCACCGGCACCCAGCTGTGTCGCCACGTGATGGGCCCTCCACCACCGCACGGCCCCACGTGCGCGGATACGGCCCGCCGCACGGACGACGGGGTGGTGGGCGGAGCACCGCCGGTCAGACCGGGACGGCGCGCACCTCGGGGCCGCCGAGGGTGCCGGCCTCGCGCAGCGCCGCGCGGCGCAGCTTTCCGGAGACCGTCATGGGCAGCCGGGAGGCGAACTCCAGCACCCGGACGGTCTTCTCCGGAGGAAGTTCGACGGCGGCGAAGTCGAACAGCGCGCGTGCGGTCTCGTCCGGGTCGAGCGTGCCGGGGGCCGGCACGACGAACGCCTTGGGCACCCACAGCCCGACGGGATCGGGCACGGGGACCACCGCGACCTGGGCCACGGCCGGATGGCGCAGCAGTACGCGTTCCAGCTCCAGCGGGGAGATGCGGTGGTCGAACGACTTGAACATGTCGTCGTCCCGGCCGGCATAGCGCAAGGATCCGTCGGCTCCCAGGGTGACCAGGTCACCGGTGTGGTACCGGCCGCCGGCGAACACCTTCGCGGTCTTGTCCACGTCGTCGAGATAGCCGGTCATCAGCCCGGCCGGCCGGTTCGTCAGATCCAGGCACAACTCCCCGGTGCCCCCGGGCGCGACGGGCCGGCCCGAGGCCGGGTCCACGACGACCACGTCATAGCCCGGCAGCGGGCGCCCCATCGTGCCCGGCTGCGGGCCGGCGCCCGGGGCGTGCCCGAGCTGCGCGGTGGTCTCGGTCTGGCCGTAGCCGTCCCGCACCGGTACGTCCCAGGCACGGGCGACCCGGTCGATCAGGGAGGCCTCCAGCGGTTCGCCGGCGCAGGTCGCCTCGCGCAGCAGCGGCGGCGGCGCGCCGAGCCCCGCGGCCAGCAGGGAGCGCCACACCGTGGGCGGGGCGCAGAAGCTGGTGATGTCACGGGTGCGCAGCACCTCCAGGATGTGGTCCGGCGTGGGCTGCGGCTCGGTCAGCGCGACGACGGTGGCCTCCGCGTTCCACGGCACGAAGAAGGAGCTCCAGGCGTGCTTGGCCCATCCCGGTGCCGAGATGTTCAGATGGGCGTCGCCCGGCGTGACCCCGTTCCAGAACATCCCGGACAGATGGCCCACGGGGTAGCTGGTGTGGGTGTGGGCCACCATCTTGGGCCGTGAGGTGGTGCCGGAGGTGAAGTACAGAAACAGCGGGTCGTCGGCCCGCGTGCGGACGTCCGGCACATACCGGCTCCGGTCCGCGGTCCACGAGTCCTCGTACGACAGCCATCCCGGCACCCGCCCGCCGGTGGCGATGCGCGTCCAGTCGCCGGGCAGCTCCGCGAACCGTTCGGTGAGGGCCGCGTCGGCGAGGACATGCCGTACCCGGGCGCGGCGCAGCCGGTCGGCGAGGTCGGCGGGGGTCGCCGTGGCGTAGGTGGGGACCACCACCGCACCCAGTTTCATCGCCGCCAGCATCGTCTCCCACAGGGGCCGGCCGTTGAACAGGGCGAGCAGCAGCCGGTCCCCGCGGCGGACGCCGATCTCCCGTAGCCAGCGGGCGACCTGGTCGGAGCGGCGGGACAGCTCCTCGAAGGAGAGGCGCTCGTCGTCCTCCGGGTGTCGGCCGACGAGATGGAGTGCGGTCTTCCGATTGCCCTCGGCGATCACATCGAACCAGTCGAAGGCCCAGTTGAAATGGGTGAGTTCGGGCCAGGCGAAGGCCGCGCGCGCTCCCTCGGGGTCGCCGTGGTGGGCGAGCAGGATGTCGCGGGCCGCCCTGAAGGTGCGGCCGGCCCGCTCGTCGTGGACGCTCATGACGGGCTCCCCGCACTCAGCGACAGGAGCTCCGTGGCGGGCGTGGCCCGCGGTATGCGCAGCATGTCGGCGGCGATCGCGTCCGCGTCCTGGCGGAACAGCGTGTTCAGACCGGGCTTGCCGCTGCCCACCTGGGTGAACCAGCGGGCGTGCTCGGTCGGGATGCCCAGGGCGTACAGGTCGTCGCGTACCGAGCCGTTGGCACCGATCACATGGAACGGCGCCGTGGTCACATGGAAACCGCCGGTGGGGTGGCGCAGGCCCGACGCCGGTTCCGTACGGAGGTATTCGCTCACCAGGCCCTCGGCGACCAGGGACCGGGTCAGCGAGGACTGGTCCCGGTGCAGGTCCGGCTGGGGGATACGGGCGTCGATCAGGGTCTGTGCGAGGCGTGCGGAGCCGGCCACCTGGGGCGAGTCGATCAGGAAGGCCCCCCGGTCCTCGTCGACGGTGAACCGTGTCGCGGGTCCGACGACCTCGACGAATCCGCCCTCGATGAGCGCGACCAGCTGTTCCACGCGCTCGGCCGGCGGACCGGCCGAGAGCAGCGCGTTGACCGGCAGGAAGTCCCGCTGGAACTCCTGCGCATGCGAGTCGGGGTGCAGCCCGCCGAAATCGACGGCCTCCCTGACCACATTGCGGATGTCGCGCAGGATGTCGAGCGCGGCCTTCAGCGGACCGTCCACATTGCCCAGCGCTGCCTGGGCCAGGTCCTCCCGCATGATCTCCAGGAGCCGGGTACGGAAGGCCCCGGGGCTGTCGAACCGGGCGTCCTTGAAGGGGCGGGCGAGCGCCTGGAGGTCCAGAGGCGGCAACGGCGCGCTACTGCCCGACGCCTCGTGGGCGGCGCGGTAGACCTGGTCGAGTTCCCTCAGCAGAAGCGGCAGGACGTCCTCGTGGAAGCGGAGCCGGTCGGTGCCCGTGGTCCGGAGGCGGCGCTCGCGCGCGGCGGCCACCGTCTCCTTGGTGAGGAACCGCGGCCGGTGTGTGTGGTCGGGGCGCTTCTGGTTGCGGCCCCGGGCCGGAATGGGCAGTCCGCTGCGCGATCCGGCGACGATCCGTGGTTCACGTCCGCCGGGTACGTAGCGGAGCCGGCCCTTGGCGTCGCGGTCGAAGGTGCCGCCGCGGCCCACGGTGAGCGAGAGCATCACGTCGTAGAAGGACAGGCCCATGCCGCGGATGCCGACGGTGCTGTCCGGCGCGATGTCCGCCACGGACAGGGGCATGTCGGCGGCGGAGTCGCCGCACAGGTAGGCGGTGCCGGGGTGCCGGTCCGCGAAGTCGAGCAGGGTCTGCTCGAAGGCGTCCGGGGCGTTCTCCGGGTGACCGGTGGCGATGAGGACCTTGTCGGCGTCGATGAGGTACGGGGAGCAGTCCAGCTCGAGGGCGTAGCCGCCTTCCGGGACCGCGACCATGGACGTGACCCGCCCCTGGGACTCGACGAGTTCGACGTGGGCCGGCAGATGGTCGACGACCGATTGGTGCACCGCGCGCAGATACTGGCCGTACCGGCGACGGGAGGCATAGTCGTCGGGCCCGAGCAGGGGCTCGCCGTGCTCCTTGGCCCGCTGTTCGATCCACTCTCCGAGGGAGGGGCCCGCGCCCGGCCGCGCGGGGCCGCCGTCGGGGACTCCGGAGTAGATGGTCACCTGGCCGACGACGGTGTTCATGGTGAACCACTCGTCCTGGTCGGTACGCCAGATGCGGCCGGCTCCCACCTCCACCGCGTCGATGACGTGGATGCGTACGGTGTGGTCGGCGAGTGCGCCGTCCGCGAGATGTACGGCGAGCCGTTCGAGCACGGACAGGCCGCGCGGTCCGGAGCCGATGACCGCAAGGGTGAGTGTCGGGCGTTTGCTGCTGTCTGCGAACACGATCGGTCAGTCCTTAGCGAGGGCGGTGGGGAGCGAAGGGAGCGGTGTTTCCGTGGGCAGCTCCTCCAACGCGGCGTCGTCATACCGCCGTTGGACGTGGCTGAGCATCTCCAGGAAGCCGTCGGCGCGCAGGCGCTGCGCTCCGGTCCCGGAGCCCACGGTCAGGGGCATCGATCCGACGGACAGCCACTGCAGGGTGCCGTCGGGGGCGATGTAGCTGCGCGAGCGCTGGGCGTTGTCGGCGTGCAGGCAGTACGGCACGTCCAAGTAGCCCTGGGCGAAGGCCCGCAGCAGGGCCTTGCCCACGTCGGCGTCGAGGTGGAGCACCGCGTCCACCAGCGCCCGCGCCTCGGCGTACACGGGGTTGTCGCCGCTCGCGGTACCGGCATCCGCGCCCAGGAGGCCGAGCGGCAGGCCGGCGGCCGCCTCCGCGGACCGGGCGGCCTCCTCCAGCGCCTGGATGTTGTCGGCCACGGTGGGGATGCGGTGCGCCTCCGCCGGGGTCTTGACGATCATCCGCTCCGTGCTGGTCACGGCGGCGAGCACCGCGCTGTCGCGCAGCAGGGACAGCGCGCCGGCCGGGGTCCGCGGGAAGACCCCCATGTAGGTGTAGAGCACGACGTGCCACTGCAGATCGCCGAGAAACTCGCCCGCCAGCCGGCGCAGGGCGCCGATCGCGTCGACGTCCTGGGCGAAGCTGGTGCCCTGGGCGTAGCTGAGCGACACACTGCGCAGGCCGTGCTGCCGGAAGAAGACTCCCTCGAGCAGCGAGATCGCGACGAGCAGGCTCGGCGGGCACAGCTGGCCGAGCATGCACCCGCCGAAGCTCTCCAGGTGTGCTCCTTCGACCTGGTCGGCGAGCATCCGGCAGCTGTCGGCCCAGGCGTCCACCGCTTGGGCCAGCGGGGTGCGGCTGTAGGGCAGGCAGTACGAGACGGGGCCGCCCTCGGTGGCGTCGAGCCCCGCGTCGAGCAGGGCCTGGACGATGCCCAGGGGCAGCGGCGAGCCGTGGCGCACCTGGATCGCGAAGCCGGTGCCCGCACCCACGGCGCCGATCATGCGGCGGGTGACCGGCGCGCCGTGGGCCACGATCGGAAAGCCGTTGAGGTCGCTGCGGTCGTCGAGGGCCTTGCGTGCGGAGGCGTGGTCGCCGACCCGGGTGTAGCTGTCGAGCGTGATGGTGCCGACGGTGGTGGCGTCGGCGGCGTGCACCGCCTGCAGGCCCGCCAGCATGCTCGGCACATCGGGAAACCCCATGCGCGGCTGGACGACCAGTCGGCCGGCCGCCGCGGCGGCGGCCACCGCGGTCCCGAAGGGCGCGGTGGCGCGCCGTCGCACCGTTGACGACGGGGCGCCGTCCGCCGGCAACGCCGTCATCGGGGATCCCCTGTGGCCGCGAGGGCAGGGCGGGCCGGCCCTGCGGATTCCAGGACGGGTCTCGCGGCCTCCTCCAGATAGCGGCGGAAGGGGGCGACACCGGCCGTGTCCTCGAAGACCGCGTCGAAACCGGCGGCGATCAGCTCCGGTCCGTACGCCCGGTTCTCCGCGCCGCGGGTGCCGAGCTTTCCGCCGATGACCACCGGCAGTTCGCTCAGGTCCGGCTCGGCGCGCAGCCGGGCGATGAGGCGGCGTCCGTCCAGATGGCCGTGGCCGTTGACGCTGCTGATCACCACCATGTCGGGGCCGGTGCGCCGGCATTCGGCGATCAGCAGGTCGTCGGGGACACAGGAGCCGATGTTGATCACCTCGTGTCCCAGCTCTTCCAGCATGAGCTGCAGGAAGACCAGGTTCCAGGTGTGGGAGTCGGAGGAGACACTGGAGACCAGGACGCGTTGACCGCCGCCTTGTCGAGCTTCGGGCAGGGCGTCGCCGGTCGGCGCGGGCGGATACATGAACCTCTCTCATTCGCTGGACCGTTGGGCAAGGGCGCTGGCCGGATGGCCTGATGACGTGCCGTAAGGACGCCGTCGGGTCAGCCGGCGGCCGCCCCCACGGGACGGATCGGGCCCTGCGGGACGCGCGCCTCGGCCGGGCGGGTCCGGATGGCGAGGACGGTGCATCCGGAGGCACTGGACATCTGGTGCCGGGTGCCGGGGCCCTCGACGACCAGGTCGCCCTTGGCGTACGACGTGCCGTCGCTGTGGTCCAGTTGACCGTCGAGCACAAGCATCAGCTCGTAGCCGAGGTGCTCGTGGAAGTCGCCGTGGGCGGCCGGCGGAAAGCGCAGCAGCAGGCCGACCGACTGCTCGCCGGTCTCGGGCTTCGGCGCCCACAGGACGTGGTGTTCCACGCCCGCGCGGCCCGGCTCCTCCCACGACGACCATGTGATGTCGTCCAGCTCGAAGCCGCTGCGGAGGACGTTCTTGATGTATTCGATCTCGGACACAGGTTATCCACCCTCTTGTCGAAGGAATGAGGCGTCGGCGGGTATGGCGTACCCGATTTCCGAATGACGGCCGGACGTTGCCGTTGCCGTTCGGAATTCGCGACGCCACCGGCCGAAAACGAATCTATGCAGACCGTCCGGGCGCAGATCACGCAGGAGTCCGATGGGGGGCAGTGGAAGAACCGATAGCGGAATGGGAACCCCCTGGGTATCCCGGGACTTTGTCGCACCGGACACACACTCCGTTGAGTTGACTAAGTCCGGGGACGGGCGGCCCGCATCGCATCGGGCGCGGCAAAATGGGTTGATGCATCAATCTGCGGGAGGGCGACGATGGAGATTGCGCTGTACCAGGTGAGAACCTTCCTGGAGGTCATGCGTACCGGCAGCCTCACAAAAGCGGGGAGGAACCTCGGTTATTCGCAGTCGACCGTGACGGCGCACATCCGCGCCCTGGAGTCCCAGGCCGGCACCGCGCTGTTCCAGCGGCTGCCGCACGGGGTGCGCCCCACGCCGGACGGTGAGATCTTCCACGACTACGCCACGCGCATCTTCGGCCTGGTCAACGAGCTGTCGGTGTCCGTGGCCGGCGGCCGCGAGATCAGCGGCCGGGTCTCCGTCGGCGCCTGTGCCCTCACCGTCGACCAGGAGTTGACCCGGCTGATCCTGGAATGCCGCTACCGCTACCCCAAGTTGGAACTCCGTCCGGTCGGAATGGATTCCGCACGGATCCCCGAGGAGATCGGTGCCGGCCACCTGGACATGGGCCTGGTGATTTCACCTCCCGATCGGAAATTCCACACCCAGGCCAGTCTCTACAGCGAGGATCTGCGCCCCGTCGAGGTGATTGCGGTGGCCGGCCGAGAACTCTCCGATTCCCTGGACAAGGACACGGATAACGCGCCCGGCAGATCCCGGGGTGACGTTCTGAGGAGGACCGCACGCATCCTGCGAGTGGATTCCGAGAGCGGTTCTTCGGAAAGGCTGCGCGAGGTCATCGGGCAACGTTACGGCGCTGACTCCGAGTTCATGTCGGTCGGTTCGGTGCGCGGCGCCCTTGAACTCATGCGCAACGGCCCCTGTATCGCGATGCTGCCGCGCGAGATGGTGGCCCGGGAAATCGAGAACGGCGAGGTGGGCATTCTGCGGGAGGTGCCGGGCGAGCGCCATGTCGTACGGATGATCTGGAACGACCAGGCCTGGCTGCCCCCGGTGCTCGCGGCCACGCTCGAACTGGCCCGCCGCGTGGCGCCTCCGGCCCCGGTGCCCTCCTGAACGGCGCCCGGCAGCCGCGGCAGACGACGAGTCCCGCACCGCTCACAGGCGGTGCGGGACTCGTGTGGCGCAGGGACCGGTCGACTCGGCGTCCGCAGGCAAGACGGCGGCGGCTACCACCAGTACGAGGGGTAGCGGGCACCGCGCCCGCTGCGGCCGGCCACCAGGCCCACGAGCACCAGAAGCCCACAGGCCAGGGCGAGCAGCGGCAGGAAGGTGACGGCAGGCGGTTCCGTCAGGACCACGATCACCGCGGTCGCCGCCGCCGGTGAGTGCGGCGTACGCGCGGCCATCATCACGCCCAGGGCAAGCCCGCCCGCCACGGCGGCCGCGGCGGCGGAGCTGCCGCCCACGGCGAGCACGACGAACCCGGTGCCGGCGGAGAGCAGTTGGCCGCCCACGACGCTGCGCGGCTGGGACAGCGGCAGCGCGGGCGCACCGAACACCAGCGCCGCGCTGGCGGCCAGCGGCGGCACGAGCATCACCTGGCCGATCAGCGAACCGACCCCCACCAGGAGCAGCAGGCCGGCCACGGCGAAGCCCGTGGCCAGGGCGATCACGAGCGCGCCCGGCCGCAGTGGCGCCCTGCTGGTCAGCCTCTTGGGCGCGGGGCTCTCGGCCCGGTCGGCTGCGGAACTCTCGGTCGTCGCGTCCGTGTTCGCGAGCGCACCATTGCTTGCGGTTGCACTGTCGGTTGCCATGCGGCCGACGCTAGAAGTCGCCCCCACCGGGCCGGAAACGACGAGGGGCCACTTCGTCATGTCGCCGCCCGGCGGCCCGGCCGGCCTGCCCCGCAGGCCGGCCGCCACCTGAGCGAACGGCCCCTCTGCGTACGGGCCATGGCCTACGATCGCCCGATGACCACAGTGCTGATCATTGGCGCAGGCGACATGGGCGAGCGGGTCGCGGACGGACTGGCCGCCGGCGGCCGGGTGCGGCGCCTGCTGGTGGCGGGCCGGTCATCGGCGGGCGATGCCGTTGCGGCGACCGTGGCCAGCGCCCGCGACTGCCTTGTCGACGCGATCCGCCTCGATGCGTCCCGGCAGGACGAGGTGGCCGAGCTGCTCACCACCACCCGCCCCGACCTGGTCGTGCACTGCGCCTCGCTGCGCAGCCCCTGGGCGATGTCCGGCCGCCTCGACCCGGCGGCCCGTGCTGTCGCCGCCGCCGGTCTCGGCCTGCGGCTGCCCTACCAACTCCCGCTCATCCTGTCCGTCATGCGGGCCGTGCGCGACGCCGGCTACACCGGGCCGGTGGCGAATCTGTCCTTCCCGGACGTGACCGGGCCGATCCTGGCCCGCCTCGGCCTGGCCCCCACCCTTGGCCTGGGAAACGCCGCCATGATGCAGCTGCGGGTACGCGCCGCGCTGCGCGCCGCACACCCGGAGCGGCCCACACCGCTGATCCGCGTGCTCGGGCATCACGCCCAGGTGTTCGACGTCATGCAGGCGCGCCGGCCCGCCGACCCGGAAGCGCGGTGCCGGGTCTATCTCGGCGAGGACGGGGAGCGGGGCGACGCGCTGGCCTACCAGGCGCCGCCGCTCGCGCCCGGACCGCGCTACAACGTCGTCACCGCGGCCGCGGTCCTCCCCGTCCTTGAGGCGCTGCTGCCCGGGGCCGGCCCGCTGCGCCACTCCACCGCGGCACCGGCGGGCCTGCCCGGCGGATACCCGGTCCGCATCGTCGACGGCTCCGTTGCCCTGGATCTGCCGCCCGGGCTCTCCGAGGCCGACGCGATCGCCTTCAACGCGCGCATGGCCGCGGGCGACGGTGTGGCGCGCATCGACGACGACGGCACCGTCCACCTCACCGCCGCCGGCCACCAGGCCGTCGCGGAGATCGCGGCGGACCTTGCCTCCCCCATCGCCATCGACGACCTCGCGGCCCGGGCGGCCCGGCTCGACGCCGTCCTCGCCTGACCCGGCGGCTCCCGCAACGCCGCAGGCAGGCACGGACCGTGCGCCGTGCGGTTGCCCTGCTCAGAGCGCATTCTCCGTCGCCCGCCGTCGCCCGCCCTCTCCCGTCATCGCCCGTCATCGCCCGCCGTCGCCCGCCGGTGACCCGGCAACTCCGGCCGCTGCCGGAGCAAGGGCGAAGAGCACGGCCGGATCACTTCGTCATGTCGACGCACAGCTGGGTCAGGTCCACGCCCTCCACGAGGTGAGGTGACACAGACCCGAGCGGCCCTTGGACGCCGCCGATCCGGCGCCGTTACACCTTTGGCATCCCCCAACGGATCGGGTTGCGACGCGGTTGCGACTCGCTGCGCAGGTGAGGAACCGCCGCAGACGGCTTCGGAAGGATCAAGCATGCTCACACAGGCGCCACCGGAGAAGGTGGCCGACCGACTCGCCGTGGACATCCGGCGAAAGGTCATCGAGATGAGCGCCTCGCCCAACGGTGTGCACATCGGCGGCAGCATGTCGATCGCCGACCTGCTCGCCGTTCTCTACGCCGAGGTGCTCCGGGACCCGGCCGGTGAGGGGCCGTCGGGCGATCGCGACTACCTGATCCTGAGCAAGGGACAGGCGTCCGCGGGGCTGTACGCGGCGCTCGCCGCGACCGGGGTGATCCCGGAGTCGGAGTGCGCGACCTACGCCGAGGAGAACAGCCGGCTGGGCGGTCACCCGATGAAGCGCCTTCCCGGCGTGGACTTCTCGACGGGTGCGCTGGGGCACGGGCTCTCGCTGGGCCTGGGCGTCGCCCTTGCCGGGCGGCGCTACGGGCACGACAGCCGGGCCTTTGTGATCCTGGGCGACGGGGAGCTGCAGGAGGGCTCGAACTGGGAAGCGGCGATGGCGGCGTCCCACCTCGGCGCCGACAACCTGACCGCGATCGTGGACCGCAACAGCTGGCAGATCAGCGGCCGGACCGAGGACACAATGTCGCTGGAGCCGCTGGCCGACAAGTGGGCCGGCTTCGGCTGGCGCGTGCTCACGATCGACGGACACGACCACGACCAGATCAGGAAGGCGCTCGACGGGCCCGTCGAGCCGGGCCGGCCGACGGTCGTCATCGCCCACACGATCAAGGCACGTGGGGTCCCCGGCCTGCACGACACCAAGAAGAGCCATTCGGCGACCCTCGACCGGGACGCGCGGCGGCTGGCCCTCGCGGTCCTGGACGGTGAGCCGGTATGAGCACCGACCTCGCTGCCCACCGCTCCGTCGCGGACGTCCTCGACCACGTCTGGCAGAACCGGTCGGCCATCCAGAGCCGCGACGCCTACGCCATGATGCTGCTCGCCCTGGGGCGGGAGAACCCGGACCTGGCGTGCCTGGCCACCGACATGGACTACGAGGACCACTTCGCGGCGGAACTGCCGCGCCAGTACGTGGACCTCGGCATCGCCGAGCAGAACATGATCAGTGTCGCCGCCGGAATGACGGTGGCCGCGCGGCCGGTGTTCGCCAACGGCATGAGCCCGTTCGCCATCGCCCGCGCCTTCGAACAGATCAAGATCGATGTGGCCGGGGCGAACCTGCCGGTCAAGATCGTGGGCACGCACGGCGGTCTCTCGTCGGGTCATTACGGCCCGACCCACCACTCGCTGGAAGACATCGGCGCGACCCGGATGCTGCCGAACATGACGGTGGTGGTGCCGGCCGACGCCTGGGAGGCCGCCCAGGCCACGGTGGCCGTGGCGCACTCGCCCGGTCCCGTGTTCCTGCGGCTGGGGCGGCAGGCCACACCGACGCTGTACGACGAGCGCACCGAGTTCGTCCTGGGCACCGCACGCGTCCTGCGCGAGCCCGGCCGGGTGCTGTTCATCGCCACCGGCCCCTACCCGAACCTGGTTGCCGCGGAGGCGGCACGAGAACTCGCCGCGCAGGGGGTGAGCGCCGGGCACCTGAACATGCACACGGTCAAGCCGCTCGACCGGGAGGCCGTCCTCGATGCGAGCGCCCGCGCCGAGGTGGTGGTGACCATCGAGGACCACCGCGCCGTGGGTGGCCTGGGCGGGGCGGTCTGCGAGGTGGTGGCCGAGGTCGGGGGCCCGCCGGTGCGGCGGATCGGAGTGCCCGACGTCCACTACGACCTGGTCGGCGGGGAGCAGTACCTGCTGGACCGCGCCGGGATCAATGCGGCCAACGCGATCGCTCAGGCGCGGGCAGTCGTGGCCTGACGCACGCCGGTTCGCCCGTCGCCGCGTCACCGCCGACCGGGCGTCCCCCGCTCGCCGTCCTGGCCGGCACCGGCTTCATCACCACACCGCCGACACCGGCAGCCGCCGGTACCCGCCACCCGCCGCCCGCCGCTGACCATTTTCCCATCAAGCACGGATTTGTGAGGACCCGATGAGTGAGCTGACCGCAGACAAGCACATCGAGCAGTGGAACCGCTTCGAGGAGGCGGCGCGCACGGACACGGGGCGCGCGGTGGGCGTCCTGGTCGACGCGTACGGGACCGGGAATTACCTGCCGGCCGCATTCGACCGCCTCGGGATCGACGTGGTCCATGTGCAGAGTTCGCCCGAACCGATAGCCCGCATGCAGCCGTGGAACAGGTCGAGTTACGTCGACGGGCTGGTGTACAACCCGGACGGCAGCACCGGGCTCGCGCTCAAGGAGCTCGAGCCGCGGTTCGTCATCCCCGGCCAGGAACCGGGGGTGCGGCTCGCGGACCAGCTGAGCGAGGCCCTGGGCGTGCGCACCAACGGAACGGAGCTCTCCGAAGCGCGCCGCAACAAGTTCAAGATGATCGAGACCGTCGCCGCCGCCGGGCTGCGCACCGCGGCTCAGCTCATCACCGATGACGCCGAGGAGGCCGTCGTCTGGGCCGAGGAGAGCGGGCACTGGCCGTGCGTCGCCAAACCGTTGTCGTCCGCGTCCACGGACGGGGTCTTCATCTGCCGCGACGCCGACGCGCTGCGCGCCGCGTTCCCGTCCATCCTCACCAGCACCACCGTCTTCAACGGCACGAACACGGAGGTCCTGGTACAGAGTTTCCTCGAGGGCACCGAATACATCGTCGACACGGTCAGCGTCGACGGCCACGCCTACGTATGCGGTGTGTGGCAGTACGAGAAGCGACTGCTGTCCAACGGAAAGCCGATCTACAACCGCGACATCCTGGTCTCGCCGACCGATCCCGCGGCCGTCGCGCTGATCGACTACACCCGCGCCATGCTCGACGTCCTGCGTATCCACAACGGCCCGGCGCACACCGAGTTGATCATCACCCAGGACGGGCCCGCCCTCGTGGAGGTCGGCGCCAGGGTCAACGGCCATCTGCATCCCGCCTTCCACGATGCCTGCCTCGGCACCAACAGTGCCGACCTGACGGCGCTGGCCTACGTCCGCCCCGAGCAGTTCCTCGCCGCGTACCGCGACGGCGTCTACCAAAAGCTTCAGCCCGCGGTCGTCTACAACGCGCCCACAGTGCTGGCGGGCGAAGTGGTCTCCGTCAACGATGAGTTGGTCGAAGAGATCCGCAGCCGGCCGTCGGTGGTGGACCTCACGCTCAAGCGCAGGCCCAGGGACGTCATGGTGCCGACCCATGACCTGCTCACCAGCCCGCTGCGGGTGTTCCTGACGGCTCCGGACCAGGCCACGGTGGACGCCGACTACCGCTTCATCGAGTCCGTTCGCGAAGCGATCTACGAGGTCCAGCCCTTCGGACCCCGGGTCACCTGCGGTGTCGTGTGATGTCCGCGCAAGGACATCCGCACCGACAGAAACCGGGACTGCGCGCAAACATCGCCGGCCTGCGGCCGATCCGCGGTCTGCTGGCAACGGTGGCCCTCTCCCGTAGCGCGGTCGTGCTCTACCCCTTCTACGGGGTCTACCTCGCCGCCGAGCGACACGGGCTGACCGTCGACGTGATCGGCCTGATCGTCGGCACGTTCGGTATCGGCGCGCTGGTCGCCGGTGTCGCGAGCGGCGCGCTCGCGGCCCGGATACGGGAACAGCGGCTCGCGGTCCTGGGACTCGCCGGCGTGGCCGGGGTCGTGCTGGTCATCTCGGTCACCACGGAGCTGTGGCTGCTCGCCGGGCTGACCGCGCTCTGGGGCTTCTGCTACGAGTTGGTCAACCCGATCGCCTACACGCTGGTGGCCCGCGTGATGCCGGAGGAGCAGCGGCGGTTCGCCTTCTCAGCAGTGCGGCTGGCCATCAACCTGGGCATGGGCATCGGGCCGGTGCTCGCCGGCATCCTGTTCCACCTCGGCCCCGGCCTCCTGCCCTGGGGCACCGCCATCGGCTACCTGGCCTCGGCGCTCATCCTGGCACGCGCCCGTATCGCCACGGGCCCGGACAACGATGACGAGCAGGCCACGGCCACGCCCGGCGACGACGGCGGGCCGGGCCGCCACGAAATGCGCTTCTGGACCTTCCTCGCCGCAACGACCCCGATCCATCTCGCCTACGCACTGCCGTCCACGGTGGCCAGCGTGTACGTGATCCACACGCTCGGCCGGCCGGCCGGCTGGGCGAGCGCGATCTTCGCCGTGAACGCCTTCATGGTGCTCACCTGCGAGATCGCCCTCAACCACGCGATGCTGGGCCTCAGCCGCCGCACCAGCCTGCTCATCGGCTACGTCTGCGCCACCGCCGGCTTCGTCCTCATGGGTTTCGGCGCGCACCAAACGTGGCTGCTGCTCGTCGCCACGGCGGTGTGGACGTTCGGCGAGATGATCGTCTACCCCGTGATGCCCGACCACATCAGCGCCATCACCCCCGACCGCCTCAAAGTGCGCAACATGGGCCTCTACACGGCCCACTTCAACCTGGGCGTGGTCCTCGCACCACTGATCTTCCTGCCACTGCTCCAGGCGCTCGGCCCGGTCACGTCATGGTCCCTCGTGGGCGGCGTCCTACTGATCGGCCTGCTGACCACCACCGCGATCAGCAACTCCCCCAGCATCTGGGGCACCGAGAACACCCACCCCACCCCCACACCGGCCAAGACGTCACAACACGCTCCACCCTGAACCGCGCGCCGGCATCCTCCGCCGTTCCGCAGAACCACACCCACATGGTGGTGAATTGACACAAAACCCAAAGCATTCTCTTCAAGGACGTAGCGGCCGGGGCAAGGGGGACACCCTCACCCCGGCCGCCGGCCTCTCGGCCATACGGAAGGCCTGATCGAAACCCAAGGCGATCTCGTCCGCGACCACGCCACACCTGCCCAGCCGGACGACGGCGGTTGCCACCACTTTCCGCACGTTCTCACTGCAGCCGCCCCTGCCCCCCCATCGGCCCCGATCGGCTGGATTCGGGGGCCGACCACCTCGGGCAGGCCCCCCGCTTCCCACAGCGGGGAGTCCGACCGGCCGGCTGCTTCCCGCATCCTCACCGTGCGCACCACCGATGGGCAGTCGACAGCCGCGCAAGGCATGTCCAGTGGCCATGCGCTGTGGACGGTGTCGCAGTTACGGCGACGGCACCGCAAGAGCTACCTGCTTGCGCGGTTCCTCACCGGGGCCCTGAAGCATGACGCCTCTGCCCCCTGCCGCCCACGCCTGGGAGCACCAGGAGCCATGGATCCGAATGCGGATCAAGCACCACCCGCTACACTGGCCGCGGTGGCCCGGCCTCACAGCCAGGCCTCCGCTCACTGTCGGCAAGCCGCTCTGGATCATCGCGTCTACCTGGACCGATTTTCCGACACGTATTCCGACAGATCCCCGCCTCCGTAGCTCAGGGGATAGAGCACCGCTCTCCTAAAGCGGGTGTCGCAGGTTCGAATCCTGCCGGGGGCACGCCGTCTGACCAGTGCGTTTACCTCCTCCAGGTAGGCGCGCTGTTCATTGTGGCCACGGCATTGCCCACGAATAGGTTCCGTTGTCATGGCGAACACGACATCCAAGCGATGTCAGCGCGGCAGCATTAGGCCCCCTGCGGTCACCTACCGTGTACACCCGTCGCTCCTGGTTGATGATGATGGCGCCGAGTAGCCATCGAGTCCTCATAACGGACGGCGGTGTCCTCGGGCTGTTGCCGCTCCGTCAAGGTATGCAACTTCACGAACGACCCGAAGCGGGCCGTCGGCGGGGCGTCGGGGCCGTCGGCTGCATCACCCCTTCTTGGCGATGTCGTCGTGCAGACGGCTTCGTTCCGCACTCCGCGCGGCCTTGCCGTACGAGAGCCGTGCGGTGTCGGTGAGTTCGCGTCGGATGGGTGGGGCTTACTGCCCGGGGGCTCACTTCGCGCCCATGAGTTCGAGGATCTTGTTGATGGCCTCGACGATCGGTACGCCGAGCGCGCCGATGGTCGCGGCGACGCCCGCGACGCCCGCGACGGCGAGCAGGGCGCGGTGCCGCTCCTGCGGTCGGACGTCCGACTCGGCTCGGAGTGCCGGCAGGGTCGTTGACGTTGTCTCCCGGCAGCCCTACCCATCGGCTGACCAGCTCTGACCCATATCCGGCGTACGCTTGAGCCAGGGCATCGGTGGTCTACCTTGCGGGGTGTTGAAGATGCTCGACTTGTCCTCCGCACTGTCGGACATTCCGCCGACACGAGGTGAGGCACCCTGGCCCCATCACGAGTACGTCAAGGGTTGGGGCGTGTTCGGGCTGCCCTTCGACTCCGGTCACGTCCTCGCACTGCGCGTCTTTCCTGAGAACTGCTTCGGTCCCTACCGCACGCTGTGGCACCGCGACCCGAGCGGCAGTTGGTCGATCCATGTGGACGGGGCACGACTCGACACTGCATGCCCCAGGTACTACGGCGCGGCCTGTGATCGCACGGGATACGCCCACATCGCTGTCACTTGGACAGGCCCGGCCTCTCTACGGGTCGTGATGGATTCACCCTCACTGGACTGGACCCTCACCGCCTCCTCGACCCGTCTCCTCAACGTCCTCAACAGCATCAGCGCAGCGCTGCCGCTCGCCACCTGGCGCCCTCGATCTCTGATTCGGGTTCGTGAGCTCTTGGCTCGCGCGCTGGGAATGGGGCACCTGCAGATGTCCGGCGTGATGCCAAGCGGCCACACCGGAACGCTCATGCCACAGCAGATGTACTTCGTGAATGACTCACGCGCCGAACTCGACGACGTCGACCTCGGGCTCCCCGTCCACCTGCCTGATAATCCGCGAATCGGTGACGTGCCCCTGCCGTCCCGCGGCGTCCTTGCTATCGGCCAGGCAGTCTGGGAGATCCTGGACCAGACCGAATACCAACGCACCCGTTCCGAGACCGCCCGACAGTCGTAGGTTCAGGTCTTCGCGGTCCTCGCGTGTGCGCTGTGCGCGGCGTTCACGCAGGCATCTCCGAGCGGGGACGACGGGTAGCGGCACGGGCCGGGCGCACAACCTGGCACACCGCGGCACCGCGCTCCCACAACCGATCAGCCAAGGCACACAGCCGCTCCAGCTCGGCAGGGGAACGCACCACGCGGACCCGGTCGGCCTCGTTGAACAGCACAGCCACCACCCCGTCCATTCGGTTGACAACCGGGCGGAGTTCACCGTTTTCGCCCGATGGGACGCGGATGACGTGGTGTGCGGACACCTTCCGGCGGCTCAAGGACGGCTACCGAGCCCCGCACTGTCCGGCCGCCAGGGTCGGTTCCCCGCGCGACGCACTCCGTCCTCTTCTTGATAACCGAACCACGATATCCAAAGGTGCGGCGACAGGAAGATGCCAGAATGATCGGTTTCAACAGACGCGATGCCTGATGGCACTGTTCAATCAGGGAATCCAGCAACAAGACCAGTTGCTGGAGCCTTTAATTCGAGGGGAATGCAGAGAATGCGCAAGCTTCTTAATGTCGCGGCTGTGACAGTCAGCGGAATGGCTCTTGTGGCGGGTGTCCAGGGTGTGGCGAACGCGGCCACCCCGTCGACTGCCTCCGCCGGGTCCGTTCCCAGCTGCGTGGTGGGCCACGAGCTCGCCATGGGCACGGTGGCGGTGGACATCATCAACAAGTGTTCCACCTCTCAGCGGGTGACGGTCAAGTACAAGAACGGCGTCGTTGACGAGAAGTGCTACGCGGTGAAGCCTGGTGAGACCAAGCGGACCTGGGTTCCGGTCAACATCTCGCACTTCGACAGGCTGATCAGCTGCTGAAAACCACGCCAGAACCGTTCGTGCGCGTATAGCGGTACACATAGTTGTGAATGGGTGCTCGGTGCCATGCGGTGTACCTTTCTCCGCATGGCACCGAGCGCATGTAGAGGGAATTTCGGCAACGCCTCCATGGAATCGGCCAGAAACGTATTCGTGTAGGTCCTGTGGCAAAGGTTGATCTTGTTCGTTCATGCTCACGTCCCGTGCGACGCGGGGGTCTGACGAACGGCCAGTGGGCCGGGCTGGAGCCGCTGCTGCCGCGGGCCATCCATGCGAGCCGTCCGCCTGATGTGCCAGAACGGTACGTGCCGCGGGAACGGGGCCATGACCTGTTCCGACGCCGGCAGCGGGATGGCACCTGGGCCAGGATCGCCACCCAGCTCAAGACGGAGGCAGACGCGAAGGGCCTGGTCACCTGGGTCGTGAACGTCGACTCCACAGTTTGCCGGGCCCACCAGCACGCCGTCGGGGCAGCGAAATCGGGGGATCTCCAGAAGGAGCCGCCCGGCGGGGTCTGCGCCGAGCCGGCCGATCACGGGCTCGGCCGGTCCTGGGGTGGCCTGCCGCCGCGCCCCCCTGCCGGCCCCGCCGGCTGCCGCCTGGATCGGTTCTGGTGCGCCGGCGTGCTGGGGCGGCCGGCTGACCCTGACCACGCTGAGCGCCCCGGCCGGTGACCCCAAGCTGCCCACCCCTCTGATGAGCCCGACCTTCTCTGTGCAGATGATCGTCGGGATGCTGGTGGCCGCGACCGGGGCCCGCTTCTTCGCCGAGCGGGATGCCGCACGGTGCGTGTGAGGGCGGGAGCCCAGGCCCGGCGAGGACCCCGCCGGGCGGACGTTTGCCCCGTCCGACGACACACCGCCGACCGGAAACGACACTGCCAGGGACCTGTTCCGGCCCAGAAAGCCACCGGTCGCCGACAGGCCCCCAAAAGCCCATCGGCGACCGGCACTTCCGAGATCAGATCAAGCCGACCTGCATGGCCCTGACACCCGCCTGGAAGCGACTGCGGGCATCGAGCGCGACCATCGCCGAAGCCACATCATTGCGCACAGTGCGAACACTGCACCCCAGGCGACGGGCGATGGCATCATCGGTCAGCCCCTCGGCGAGCAACCGCAACACGATCTCCGAGCGGGGACGACGGGTAGCGGCACAGGCCGGACGCACAACCTGGCGAACCGCGGCACCGCGCTCCCACAACCGATCAGCCAAGGCACACAGCCGCTCCAGCTCGGCAGGGGAACGCACCACGCGGACCCGGTCGGCCTCGTTGAACAGCACAGCCACCACCCCGTCCATGATCACCGCACGCAGCGGCACCGCGCCCGCCGAGCGCGGCGGAGCGTCCTGTTCGGCCAGCCACTTCGCGTGCATCATCGCGTCCGGCGACTGGAGCACGGACGAGGCCCATACGGCGCGTACTCGCGCCCCCCGACGCAGCGCCATATCCATGATCGACCGGGAGAGTTCGAAGGTACCCTCGACGTATCCGGGCACCAGGAAGTCGATGCCGCGCTCGACCTTGGCGACCATCCGCTCGATGGTGGAAGCGGCGTCGTCCCAGCTGTCGAGCGCACCGACGGCCTCCCCGATACGTTCGGCGGCCCGCTCATGCAGGGCGATGAACCGCTCGACCGCCAGCGGCCTCGGCTGCGGCTCCCCGTCCTCGCGCATGCGGCGGGCCACCAGCGCGGGCAGGGCGATGCACGGCTCGACCGCGCGCACCGCCTGGCCGTCATCCCCCGAGCGACTGGCCAGACCGTCGTCCTCGAGCGCCGCGAGGACCGCGGCGGTCTCGCCCTCCTGCCATCCGATTGCGCGGGCCAGATCCGGCGTCCGCCACCGCGTCCTAAGCAACAATTTCCGGTAGACGAGCTCTGCACGCCCGTCCAGACCGATCCCCGTTTGAGCCACGACCAACCTCGCCGAACCTCGTCGCGCAGGCGGATTCCCCGCCCGCTCCATCGAGGCTCAAGCTATGTCCCATGGGGGCCCACAGGCCTGGCCGACGTCCGTTTCGACAACTTGGTGCCACTGATGCACGTTTGAGGAGCGCCCAAACGGACGACGGCGGCGCAAAGTGGTCACGGCCACTGTGCCCCGGCCCGAAGTCGACGTACAGGGCGACGGGTTACGCATACACGGCGGGCAACGGGACCAGCCTTCGCGATCGGGGCCCACCGGGCAACGCCACTACAGGTCATTGCACATGATGGGTGCGTCATGCCTGGCCGTATCGCTCTCGGGGCGGGTCAGCCGCAGCCGCCCGCATGGCCCTCGTCGAAGCCGAGGCCTGCGGCGAGCGAGTCGATATGCTCCGTCAGCAGCCGCACCCACGTCTCGCAGTCGCTGTCATCGCTCTCGGCCGACCACCCCGAGTGGTCCCGCTCCATTGCGGAGAAGATCTCCGTCATCATCTCGCTGTTCATCTCGTCTCCGGTTGTCGTCATCGCTTCCCGACCTTCGCGGCGGGCCCTTCGGGCCACGCGACGGCAGGCGTGACATCACAGCCGCCTGCGGCCGCGGCCATCCCACAGAGACCGGTTTCGGCGAGCAATACCTCTGTCAACTTGGTGCCAGCCGCTGGCAGTTACCGGAAGATCTGGCGCAGCAAGCGGAATGCCCTGCGCGGCGCGGACGAGAATGAGCCGTGTCGGCGGAAGCCCCGCACGCTCCTCCCGCGCCACCGCGCGCTTCGCGCAACCACAGCAATCCCCGCGGAGCGGCCCCGGGCCGCCCGGAGGACCGGCATGCTGGAGACGCGACGGCCCCCGCGCCGGCCGCAACCGCCCGGCATGCAACCTTCCGCGCACTCGAGCGGAAACCCGTGCCGCAGTAACTCCCTTATATGGAAAGGAGGTTGCCGCACTTCGCGCCGCGGCAGCAGCGGCGGGCGAAACGGCACACCCCGCTATGCAGCAGGTCGTTCTCCTCGTCCTTGTCCCCGGCAGCTTCATCCTCGCGCTGACCGGCCTCTCGATGGGCGCACGGCGACTGCTGGGGATCAGAATCGGCAAGATCCGCGCGCTGCTGACCGGACTGGTGGGGGTGGCGGCCTCCCTCCAGATCAACTCGGCGATAGGGCCGCAGCGCCCGCAGGTCGCCCTGACCGTCGTCCAGGTCGGCTGCACACTGGTGGTCACCGTGCTGTTCCTGGCGCTGTCCGAGGTTTTCCTGCCGAGCAGTTCGCTGACCGGTATCGTCCGCTGGCCCGGGGAGCTGCGCCGCCGGGTGGCCCGGGTCCAGCGCTACGGGCAGCTCAGCGCGATAGCGGTGCGGCACGGCCTGTCCCCCTCGTTGCGCGGGCTGGGCCGGCGCGGCTCTGTAGGGGCCGGAGCAACTGGGCCCGCCGCGGGCCACCGCCGTACCGCGCAGTCCCTGCGGCTGGCCCTGGAGGAAGCGGGCGCCACCTTCGTCAAGCTGGGCCAGGTGCTGTCCACCCGCTACGACCTGCTGCCGGCACCCTACGTCGAGGAGCTGACCCAGCTTCAGCACCAGGTGGCGTCCGAACCGTGGGAGCGGGTACGGCAGATGCTCACGAAGGAGCTCGGCCGCGAACCGGACGAGATCTTCGCCAAGTTCGACCCCGAACCGCTGGCCGCCGGTTCGATCGCACAGGTGCACCGGGCCCGGCTGGCCGGTGGGCAGGAGGTCGTGGTCAAGGTACAGCGGCCCGGGGCCGATCAGGTCGTCCGCCGCGATCTGGACATCCTCTTCCGGATCAGCCGCAAGCTGGAGGAGCACACCGACTGGGCGCGCGGCATGGGCACCACCGAGCTGGCCAACGGCTTCGCGGTCTCGATCAACGAGGAGCTCGACTTCCGTATCGAGGTCCGCAATATGGCCGCCGTCGCCGCGGCCGCCGAGGCGACCGGCTCGACCTCGACGCTCCGCCGACCGAAGGTGTACGAGGAGTACTGCACCGAGCGGGTGATGGTGCTGGAGTGGCTGGAGGGCACCCCGCTGAACTCCGCGCAGGGCGAGATCGCACAACGTGGTCTGGACGGCCACAAGCTGGCGCAGGAGCTGCTTGCCTGTCTGCTGGAGCAGATCATGGTCGGCGGGATGTTCCACGCCGATCCGCACCCGGGCAACATCATTCTGCTGGAGGACGGCCGGCTGGGTCTGCTGGACTTCGGCTCGGTCGGCCGGATCGACCGGGTGATGCGCTCGGCGCTGCGCAATCTGATGCTGGCCATCCACCGCAATGACCCGGTGGCGCTGACCGATGCGCTGCTGGAGGTGGTCGACCGGCACGAGGACGTCGACGAGAAGCAACTCGAGCGCTCCCTCGGCCGGTTCATGGCCCGCTATCTGACGCCCGGCGCCAAGCCGGACCGGGAGATGTTCGCCGATCTGTTTCTGCTGGTCTCCCGGCACGGTCTGACCGTGACACCGGAGATCGCCGCGACCTTCCGGGCGCTGGCCACGATCGAGGGGTCCATCGCCCGCCTGTCCCCGGACTTCGACATCATCGCCGAGGCCCACACGTTCGCCGCCGGCCAGGTCCGCAAGCAGCTGCGCCCGGAGGCGGTGCGGGAGACGCTCTTGGAGGAGACGCTGGCGCTGGCGCCGATGCTGCGCCGACTGCCGCGCCGGGTGGACCGGATCACGGACGCGCTGGAGAGCGGCCGGCTGGGCGTGCAGGTGCGGCTGCTCGCCGACGAACGGGACCGGCGCTTTGTGCGGTCGCTGGTCCACGATGTGCTGCTGACGTTCCTGGGCGGCGTCATCGGGGTGGTCGGGGTCCTGCTGCTTGGCACCAAGGGCGGGCCGATGGTGGCCCACTCGCTGTCGCTGTTCCAGGTGCTGGGCTACAACATGCTGATGGTCAGCTTTGTGCTGGTGCTGCGCGTGCTCTTTGCGATCTTCCGTACCAAACGCTGAACGCGGCCGCCCCCCTGCGCCGGTACGCAGGGGGGCGGATGCGCGGGCTCGGGCTCGGGCTCAGACCAGGGAACAGGCCGGGCAGGCCTTGCGGTGGCGCTGCCAGAACGCCCATACCGCGGCGGCCATGCCGACGGCCATGACCAGCCAGCAGCCGTAGACCACGGCGAACACCCAGGCCTTGGTGTCCCCGTCGACCGCATGCACACCGTGGTCCGCGATCAGCTGCAGCGCGGCATAGCTGCCCGGCAGGCCGACCGTCACCAGCAGCAGCGCGCCGCCGGCGCCGGCGAGCAGCAGCAGCCGGTGCGGCAGCCGGCGGCCCCACTCCTGCACCAGGGCCAGTGCCAGCAGCACGCCGAGCGCGGCCAGGATGACGGTGCCCCAGCCGTCGGCAAAGCCCTTGATCAGCTTGCCGTCTCCGGTGCCCGCGGTGCCGCCCGCCGCCCAGTACGCCTTGATCAGCGGATACGGCAGGGCCGCCAGGAACGCCGCATAGCCGCACCACTTGGGGCTGGGCCGGGTCGACTGCGAGGGGCCGGTGCGGCCGCAGCGCAGACAGGCCTCCTGCGCCACCCGCCCGTACAGGGTGCCGGTGGCCGCCAGCGCCACGGCCGCGCCGAGCGCGGCCAGGCGGGTCACAAAGCCGAGCCAGTCGATGGACAGCGGGATCAGGCCGATCACCCGCAGCCCGTCCAGGGGCAGACCGCTGGCCCCCCAGACACCCAGCACGATCGCCGCGCCGGTGCCCACCCGCACGGTGCGCGCCCGCTCCGGCCGCACCTGTGCCGTCAGCACCAGCACCGCGACCGCCAGCCCGCAGACGGCGGCGACCAACGGGGCGGCCTTGGGCACGAGATGGGCGGTGTAGTCGTGGGACGGCGGGAGAATCCAGCGCGCCACGGACAGTGCTCCGGCGGCGAGCGAGAGCCATAGCGCCGCGGCGGCGGATCTCCGTAACCAGCTCTGGTCTCGGCCGGTCCCGGACTGCACTTCAGCGGTCACTTGCTCTCCTCCAAAGAGGTCACTTGCTCTCCTCCAGTTTCTCGGCCACCAGCCGGGCGATCTCATCGATCGATCCGGGCCGGGTGAGGTCGTTGTGGCGGGCGTCCGTCATCGGCACGACATGTACGCGGCCGTCGATGTACTGCTCCCAGACCTGCGCCGTGGGCATACTCGCAAGCCGGTCCTTCATCGCGACGAACAACAGGGCATCGCCACAGTATCGGCCGGGAACGTGCGGGTAGATGACGTTCGCATTGTTGGCCAGGACCTGCGCCAGCGCCGAGATGTGGTGCTCCTCGAGATTGCCCAGCGTGCTGTCGGACTCCCGCAACAGGGCCATGACATGGTCGTGCGTCAGCTGGTCGTCACGCATGCTCTGCCAGTCGATCCCGGCGAAGTCGAGGATGGACAGCAGCACCTGCTGGGTGTCCGCCTCGACCCGGGTGTCGGCATGCTCCGCCGCGGCGGGGAAGGAGTCCAGCAGCGCCAGGACGGCCACCTCCTCGCCGGCCCGCTGGAGCTGGACGGCCATCTCCTGCGCCAGCAGTCCGCCGACGGACCAGCCCAGCAAGTGGTAGGGGCCGGTGGGCTGGACGGAGCGCATCTGCTCGATGTAGTCGGCGGCCATCTCGGGGATGGAGCCGGGCAGCGGCTCCTCGCCGGTCAGACCGCGGGCCTGGATGCCATAGACCGGGTGCGCGGCGTCGATGCCGCGCAGCAGCCCGGAGTACATCCAGCACAGCCCGCCGCCGGGGTGGATGCAGAACAGCGGGGCACGCTCCCCGCCGGTGCGCAGCGGCAGCAGCACCTTGAACGACTCATCGGCGCCCCCCTCGCCCAGCGCCTCGGCGAGACCGGCCACGGTCGGGGCGGCGAACAGGGTGCGGATCGACACCTCGGCGCCGAGCACCGACCGGACGCGGCTGACCAGCCGGGTCGCGAGCAGCGAGTGTCCACCCAGGTCGAAGAAGGAGTCGTCGATACCGACCCGCTCGGCCCCCAGCACCTCGGCGAACAGCGCACAGAGCGTCTCCTCGCGCGGGCTGCGCGGGATACGGCCCGCCCCGCCCGCGTACTCGGGTGCCGGCAGCGCCCTGCGGTCCAGTTTCCCGTTGGCGTTCAGCGGCAGCGCGTCCAGGACGACCACCGCGGCCGGGACCATGTACTCCGGGAGGCCTGCGGCGAGTTCGGCCCGTAGTGCGGCCGGGTCGGCGTCTGCCCCCGTGGCGGGGACGACATAGCCGACCAGCCGCTTGTCGCCGGGCCGGTCCTCGCGCACCACGACGACGGCCTGGGCAACCGCCTCCTGTGCCGCGAGGACAGACTCGATCTCGCCGAGCTCGATGCGGAAGCCGCGGACCTTGACCTGGTGGTCGACCCGGCCCAGATACTCGAGGTGGCCGTCATCGGTCCAGCGCACCAGGTCGCCGGTACGGTACATCCGGGCACCGCCGGTCCCGTAAGGATCGGCAACAAAACGCTCCGCGGTCAGCCCCGCACGGCCCAGATAACCGCGGGCCAGACCGAAACCGGCGATATACAACTCACCCACCACCCCGGCGGGCACCGGCCGCAACTGCCCGTCCAGGACATACGTACGGCGATTACGGATCGGACCACCGATCGGCGGAGCCTGCGTCACCTCACCCTCAGCAAAATAAGCCGCCGTATACACAGTGGCCTCGGTCGGCCCATAAATATTGGCCACAGCACAGCCCGGCAACGCCTGCTGAATGTCCCGCGCCGCACGCAACGTCAACGCCTCACCCGCCAGCACCACCATCTCGGCACC
>NZ_JBEZJZ010000071.1:0-42248 GCF_040651455.1 Streptomyces sp. NPDC048483 | reverse complement strand
GATCGGAGTCGACCATCATGCGCATCAGTTCGGGGAAGTCGACGGTGGGCTCCCAGCCCAGCTGGGCACTTCCACAGGGGGGTACGGCCTGGTCAGGCGCCCGGCGGCACCCGGGACGGGCGGCCGGAGCCGCGGGTCAGGGAGTAGCCCCCGATCCCGGCCAGGGCCGCGAGCAGCCCGCCGACCGCCGTCCAGACCCAGCGGTCGGACCACCAGCCGGAGGACCAGCCGCCGTCCGGCTCGGCCGACGCGGCCGACTGATCCGGCGCGGCACTCGCCTCGTCCTGCGGTGTCGCCTCGTCCTCGGGCGTCGCCTCGTCCCGCGGTGTCGTGGTGCCCGCGCCCGCTACGAGCGGTGCGGCGAGGGAGCCGTCGACGGCCTGCGCACCGCCCGCCTCGGCCGTATCGGTCCGGACCTCGGCACGTACCGGCAGCCCCAGGTCCTCCTTCGGCAGATCCACGACCGTCAGCCGCACGTAGTAGCTCCCCGGCAGCGGATCGTTCGCCCACGGCTCCGCCCAGCCGCGGACCGTACGCAGGGTGCAGGACAGCTCGACGGAGCCCGCGTCGGGCGCCGCCGCCCTGGTCTGCGCCCCGTACCGGCACGCCTGGCGGCGGCGGAGCCCGTCGTACACATCGAGCTGCCAGGTGGCGGAGCCGTGGCGGGCGGCCTTGGGCAGCGTGACCTTGGCCCGCACGGTGGCGCGCTGTCCCTGGTCCACCGGGACCACCCAGTACAGGTAGTCGCCGGTGGACGCGCCGGCCGTCGCCCGCTGGCCCTGCTTGATCGCGGTCGCGGTACGGAACGACGTACCGGCCTCGGTCGGTCCGTCCGCCTCGGAACCCGGACGGGAACTCGGCGAAGGGCTGTCCGCCGAGGCCACGCCCGCCGCGCCGAAGAGCGCGGCGGCCGCCACCACACACGAGGTCAGGACGCGTCCGGTGCGCCCTGCCGAGGCCGTCCGCCGTCCGGGCCCGGTCATTCCCTCTACGGTACGCATCAGTTGGTCCTCCAGACGGAAATGCGCCAGCGCGAGATCCAGCCCCACAGCAGCCCGGCGACCAGGCCGGTCAGCACCAGCGCGGCCAGCAGCCACCAGCCGCGTCCCAGGCCGAAGGCGGCCGTGTCCGCGGCGTCGTGCGGTGCGTCCACCAGGTCGACGGCCAGCTCGACGGGCAGACCGGGCGCGGTCTTGACCGAGGCCGGCGCCGAGAAGGAGTTGCTGACCTGCAGGCACACGGTCTCCGCCGTGGGCTTGCCGTCCTCGTCGTCGTCGGCGGCGTCGGCCGGCGCCTTCGGATACCGCAGTCCGGACGAGATCACATCGGTCCGGCCGCTGCCGGCCTCCGCCCCCCGCACGATTTCCCGGCCATGGGCCGTCGAGGCCTGCAGCAGCACCCCGTAGTCGTTGTTGACCGCGCGGTCCGCGGCGACGCTCACCGACGCCCGCAGTTCCTGCCCCGGCCGGACGTCCACCCGGTACCAGCGGTGCTCGCCGAACGTCTCCCGGTCGCTGTAGAGACCGGGCGTGAGCTTGGGCGCACCGTCGCACTGCGCCGCGCCCTTGGTTGCCACGGGCGTGACGACCGGCCGGGCGGCTCTGTCCACCAACTGGTGGACGCGGTCGCGCAGTTCGCCGGTGTGCTGCACCGAGGTGTAGGTACCGCCGGTGGCCTCGGCGATGCAGCTGAGCTGGTTACGGGTCTTGGCGTTCGGCAGCAGGCCGAGCGTGTCGACGGTGAGGTGGATGCCGCGGGACGCGATGTCGCGCGCCACCTGGCAGGGGTCGAGCGGGGCGCAGGTGTCCTCGCCGTCGGTGATCAGGACGATCCGGCGGGTCGCGTCGCCGCCCTTGAGGTCATCGGCCGCGCCCAGCAGGGCCGGCCCGATCGGCGTCCAGCCGGTGGGGGCGAGCGTCGCCACCGCCGTCTTCGCCTCGGTCCGGTCGAGCGGGCCGACGGGGTAGAGCCGCTTGGTGTCCTTGCAGCCGCGCTTGCGGTCCTCGCCGGGGTAGTTGGCGCCGAGGGTACGGATTCCCAGCTGCACCTCGTGCGGCACCGCGTCCAGCACCTCGTTGAACGCCTGTTTCGCCGCGGACATCCGCGACTGTCCGTCGATGTCGCGGGCCCGCATCGAGCCGCTGACGTCGAGCACCAGCTCGACCTTGGGGGAGGGCCGCGCATCGGGCTCGTCCGCGACGGCGGATCCGGGAAGGAGCCCGACGGCCAGAGCGGCGAGCAGCCCGCACACCCCGGCCGCCAGCCGTTTTCTTATGATCATCGCCGGATCGTATTGAGGATTCGCCCCGGCGCCAAAACGGCCTGTTTTCCGGGCGGTTCACCGGTCTGTTCACCGGCCTGTTCACCGGGTTTTCTGCACAGCGTCCGCACTCCGCCGCTCACTCCATCTGATGCGCGCCGCGGGCCGCGTCCACAAAGTTTTCCAGCGCCTTCCAGAAAGGACTGAAAGCGGCGTCGAAGGCAGGGTGGGTGTCGGTTTCACCGGCCAGGGCCGCCGTGATGGCCGCATGGAACGGCCCGGTCCGCTTTTGCACGGCAAGCGCGGCGTCCGCCACCCGGGGCGGTCCCTCCAGCTCCACGACGCGGGCGCAGCGGCGGATCTTCACGTACTCGGCGACCTGGCGAACGTGCAGCTCTCCCAGGGCGGTGGTACGGGCCGCGGAGCCGGGAAGGCGGAGCGTGTCCCCTATCTCCCAGAGCAACTCGCCCATGAGATGGGTCTGTTCGATCAGGTCCAGGTAGGCCGCGCGGCGGCTCTCGCGCAGCCGCTCGGCGCGCTGCGCGCCCGCGGCGATCTCCGCCTGGATCCTGGCGGCCCGTGTACTGCCGCGGCTGGTGACCCAGCTGGCGAGCACCGCGGTGCCCCCGGTCAGGGCCGCGATCGTCAGAGTCCCCACCATGCTGTCGTCCACGCCGCGTCACGATACCCAGGGGCCCGACGAGGCGCACCGCCGAGGCACCGCTAGGACGGGAATCGCCCCGGCGGCACCTCGCTCGTGCTCGCATTGCCGCCGAACACCTTGTTCAGCGTGAGCCTCAGCACCGTGTACTGCGTTCCGCCCGCTACTTGAACCGTCCGGAAGTCCGCTGTGTCATCGAATTTCTGAAAGCTGCATTCGCGCGTGAAGGACCGCTTGCCGCCGTCCCAGTCCTCGCCGGTGGTGAAATACACGGTGTACGAACCGCTGTTGACGCTCCGTACGGTCGTGTCGGCGCCCCCGCGGACATACACCGAGAACGCCGTCCTGCTGCCCCGGGTCAGCGTCACCACGGCATCGGTGCCGGTGCCGTTGCTGACGGTCAGCCGCCCCAGGCCACCCCGGCTGCCGTCGCGCACGAAGGCGCCGTTGCCGAGCCGGCGGTGCTCGGCCTCCTCGGTACGCGGCAGCCGCAGCGTGGCGTCGTAGCCGAGAGCGCTGAGTGCGCGCCCGGCTTCCTTGACGTCCTTCGGGCTCGTCGCCGTACCCAGTGCGACGCGCGGCGAGGTGGCGCATCGGCCACCGTCACCGCGAGCGCTCCGCAGCTCCCGCCCCAAGGACCGCAGCGCGGTGGTGAGTTGACCGTTTCCTGCCGCGGCGTTGTCCGGCGTCCGCGCCGCCTCCAGCGCCCCGGCGGACGCGTCCGCCTTCCTGGCCGCCGTCTCCAGCGCCGTGTTCAGCGCCTTGCCCTCCTGGGCCCGGTCCACCGCGCGCAGGGCACTGTTGAGCGGCCCGAGGGCGGTGGCCAGCGTGCGGCGGTAGGCGGCGGGCGCAACGGTCGGCGTCGGTCTCACGGACGGCGAGGCCCCGGCCGTCGGGCTCGCGGATCCGTCCGGCCCGTCATCGGTTTCCCCGCCCGCCGAACAGGCCGCCAGCGGCAGCGCAAGCAGCAGTCCGGCACCGAGCCCGACGACCCGGTGCAGCCTTCGCCGCCCGGCGGCACCACAGGCGGCGGCAGGCGCAGCGTTGGCAGGCGCGGCGTCGCCCCCTGACGCAGGCGTAGACGCCGACCTGGGCACAGAAGTAGACCCCACCATGCTTCCCCCGTCCCCCCGGATTCCGCATCCCCCGGCGTCCCGGCAACCGCCGGGACGACCCGTCAACCAGGCTTCTCCGCCCGCTGACGACTGTCAAGGGAGCGTAGGAGCAAGGCCGTTGCACCCGGTGGCCGACCGCTCGTCACACCACATCCGCAAGTTCTTGCTGCAATCGACGCTTCGGCCGCGCCCCCACCAGGGACTTCACCGGTTCGCCCGCGCGGAAGACCATCAGCGTCGGTATCGACAGCACGGCGTACGTGCTCTGTGTCACCGGATTGCTGTCCACATCAAGCTGAACGATCTTGAGCCGCCCCGCTTCTTCCGTGGCCATCTCCGCCAGCACCGGCGCGATCATCCGGCACGACGGGCACCAGCCGGCGGTGAAGTCCACCAGGACGGGAAGTGCGGAACGCAGTACCTCCGCTTCGAACGTCTCGTCCGTTACGGACAGCACGGCGGCGTCGTATGTCTGCGGCATCAGTTCTCCTGCTGTGGGGGGACGGGCGTGGCCGACCGGCCGAGGGACGACAGCTCACAGAGCGGTGCGGGTGCGGGTACGGGTGCGGGGTCCGGCGTCCGGTTGGGTCCGGCCTCCGCCTCCGCGCGCCCCAGCTGCCGCTGCACCGATTCCCGTACGTCCTGAAGTTCCTCGATGCAGCGGTCGAGTTCGGCGAGCTTCCTGCGGTAGACGTCGATCGAGGCGGGACAGGCGTCGCCCTGGGGATGCCCGGCCTGGAGGCACTCCACGAACGGCCGGGTGTCCTCCAGCTCGAAGCCGAGGTCCTGCAGCACCTTGATCTGCCGCAGCACCTGCAGATCGTCCTCGCCGTAGTCGCGGTAGCCGTTGCCGTCTCGCCCGGCGGTGAGCAGGCCCCGCGACTCGTAATAGCGCAAAGCGCGCGCCGTGGTCCCCGCGCGCTGCGCCAGATCGCCGATCCGCATCCGCAAAGCCCTCCCTGCGTCGGTCCATGTCCACCGGCCCCGATGGCCGGTGGACATGGACGGTAGACCTTGACCCTGACGTCAAGGCCAGGACGGCCGCAGCCGGAATGGCGGCATCGCAGGCTCCGCGTTGACAGATGGCGGGCCCGTGACTGTAATGAGCCGCGTGGCACGTGACGCCGACCAAAGAGCAGTGGGCCGGTCGGTGGTCGGGCGACCACCATTCTTCGAGGGACCGAGCAATGAATTCATTCTCCGCGCCCAGCATCTGAGCATCTGCGTCCGAGGACCCGCCTTCTGAGCGTCCGCCTTTTGAGCGGCCGCCTCTGAGGTGAGCGCGTCCGCGCGTCGTCCCCTTTTCCTCCCTGATACCCGGCATCGCCACGCCTTCGCACGTTCCGGGCAGGGCCGTCGGCCCCTACGCGCCGTGCGTCGCATACATCGCCGCGCGCACCGCCGACGTCAGCCCGTCTGACCGAAATCTGGAGATTCACCGCAGCATGTCCACAAAGCCGTCGTCCAACCCCTTCAACCAGTCGATCATCGAGGAATTCCGAGCCCACGCGGGAAAGGTCGGCGGCCCCTTCGAGGGCGGTGACCTGCTCCTGCTGACCACCACCGGCGCGAAGTCGGGGAAGGAACACACCGTCCCCCTCGCCTACTTCCGCGACGGCGACCTGCTGTTGCTCATCGCATCCGCCGCCGGCGCACCCCAGCACCCCGCCTGGTACCACAACCTGCTCGCCCACCCCATGGTGCGGGTGGAGGTCGGCACCGAAGTGTTCGCGGCGATCGCGGTCCCGGCCGAGGGCGCGCGGCGGAACCAACTGTTCGAGCAGGTCGTGCGGGTGGCGCCCGGATACGCCGACTACCAGCGCGGTACGACCCGAACCCTTCCGGTCGTGACACTGCAACGCTCCGGACCCGAGGCGGGCGAGGGGCCCCGTGAGGTCACCCACCTCGCGGACAAGCTCCTCGAGGTCCACGCCTGGCTGCGCGCACAGCTGCGGCAGGTACGCGACGAGGCCGATGCCCACTTCGCCGCGCGGGAGGAACGCCAGGGACCCGGCGAACCTCCGGTGCCGGGCCTGGGCCTGCAGCTGCGGCAGCACTGCCTGGCGTTCTGCGAGTCGCTGGAGTTCCATCACACCAGCGAGGACGCGCACATCTTCCCTGCCCTCGCGCAGCATCACCCCCACCTGCGCGACGCGCTCCAACGTCTCCACGACGAGCACCGCACCGTCGCACGCATCAAGGGCGAGCTCCTCGCCCTGCTGTCCGACATCGCCACCGCAGACCCCGGCCGTTTCCGCGCGGAACTGGACCGGATGACGGAAGAGCTCCGAGCCCACCTCGCCTACGAGGAGGAGTCGCTCATCCCCGTACTCACCGAAATCCCGTTCCCGCCGACGGGCGGCCACTGAATCCGGAGGCGGGACCGGAGGCGCGCCCGGAGACGAAAGGACAGACGATGATGGAGACGCATATGGGCACGGAGACAAAAATCCCCCGGGAAAGGCTGCATCGCCTCATGAGAGTCAAGGACTTCGATCACCTGGTCCTCAATGTGCAGGACGTGGAGCGCGCGCTGGACTTCTATTGCGGGCCGCTCGGTCTGGAGCCGGTGCGCGTGGCGGAGTGGCGGGCCGGTGATGCCCCGTTCCCGTCGGTGCGGGTCAGCCCGACCACGATCATCGATCTGGTCGACCGGCCCCGCGGCGAGTCCAATGTGGACCACATCTGCCTGGTCGTGGACCCGCTGGACTGGCAGGAGGTCATCGACTCGGGCACGTTCACCGTGCTGGAGGGCCCGGTCGGCCGGTACGGCGCACGGGGCGAGGCGCAGTCGGTGTACGTAGCGGATCCCGATGGCAACACCGTGGAACTGCGCTGGTACCCGCAGGACGCCGGGCGGTAACACGACGTCCGAATACCGCCGGATCTCCGGCTGCCGGGCGTGCAGACTCGGCTCATGGGCGACGCGACGTACACCCTGACAGGGCGCGACGGTCGGCCCTACGTGAGTCCCACGCCCGGCTCCTTGGGCGGATACCGGCCGGGGAGGCTGTACGGGCGGCTCGACTGTCCCTCCGCGCTGCGCGCCCTCGCCCGCGGCCACTACGTACGGCACCGGGTCTTCTTCACCGATGAAGAGACGGCCGTCGCGGCCGGATACCGGCCGTGCGCGGTGTGCCTGCCCCGGCGGTACTCGCGGTGGAAGGCGCGGAGGGACGGCGGCGCATCGTGAAGGCCGTCCGGTGGGGGCGGCGCTGGAAGAGAGAGTGAGTGCGTGACCAGTACAACCGGCAGCGAGTCGGACGTCCGGCCGGCGGAGGGGGAAGCCGTCGTGGGGGAGGACGGGCTCGGGCGTTGCCTGTGGGCCGTCTCGCATCCGCTCAACCAGCAGTACCACGACACCGAATGGGGACTGCCGGTCCGCGGCGAACAGGCGCTGTTCGAGCGGATCACCCTGGAGGCCTTCCAGTCGGGGCTGAGCTGGCTGACGATTCTCGCCAAACGGCCGGCCTTCCGCGCGGCGTTCGACGGGTTCGATCCGCAGACCGTCGCGGCGTATACGGACGGGGACGTCGCACGCCTCATGGGCGACGCCGGGATCGTCCGTAACCGCGCGAAGATCGAGGCGACTCGCTCCAACGCCCGGGCCGTCCTGGACCTGCGCGAGCACGGCGGGCTCGACCCGCTGATCTGGTCCCACAAGCCTCGCCGGACCCCGGTGCCCCGTACGGTCTCCGAAGTGCCCACCAAGACCGCCGAGTCGAAGGCGCTCGCCGCCGAACTGCGCTCGTACGGCTTCCGGTTCGTCGGTCCCACCACGAGCTATGCCCTCATGGAGGCCATCGGCCTGGTCGACACGCATCTGGTGGGATGCCATCGCCGCGGGTCCTCGGGACAGCACGACCAGACGTGACGCGGCTGTCGCTGAGGAGTGTTGTCACGGCCGGAGGGCGGAACTCCGATTCAGCCCTCCGGCCGTGACAACCGGGGTTTTGCGCCACTTCTGTCACAGCCTCTTGTCGGGATGGCAAACATTGTGCAGGGATACCCCCGTTTGCCTTGAAATCCTGTGGCTCGCGTCTCATTATCGCGGTGACTCCCTTTGGGGGCAGGGGCATTGAGTTCTCCTGTCGAGCGTCGGGGAGTCCAGGATCCGGGGGGAGATCTGTTCCTTGGCGCTCTGTGCGCTTTCTCTGTCTGCGCCGCGACATGTGATCGCTGCGGTCGCACCTTCGGCCCTGGTGGCGTACGCGCCCATCGTCCGCTGCTGCTTTGTGGACGGCACAGGGATTCCCGCTTCGCGGGGATCGAGTAGTTCCGGGGCAATTCACTCAGGAAGGGCTCGAGAACGGTTATGACGAACGAACACGAGGATCAGGTACAGGGCGGGGGGCCCAGAGGGCGCAAGCCCGAGAAAGCTCCCGCCCCAGAATTTTCCGCGACGACGATCGGGGCGGCCGATCCGCGGTACGGGGACCTGGTGCGCGGGATGAACCAGCGCTGGGTCGGGCGGCCGGAATCCGTACGGGTCGTCGACTCCACTCAGCAGGTTCAGGCCGTGGTGCAGGAAGCCGTCCGGGCCGGCAAGAAACTGACGGTCCGCGGCGGAGGGCACTGCTACGAGAACTTCGTCTTCAACGCCGACACCCAGATCGTGCTCGACATGTCGGAGATGACCTCGGTCACCTACGACGACCGGTTCTCCGCATTCGCCGTGGAGGCCGGTGCGACGCTGCTCGACGTCTATGAGCGGCTGTACAAGGTGTGGGGCGTCACCCTTCCCGGCGGAATGTGCTATTCGGTGGGCGTGGGCGGCCATGTCAGCGGCGGTGGATGGGGCATGCTCGCCCGCCGGGACGGCCTGATCGTCGACCATCTCTATGCGGTCGAGGTGGTCGTGGTCGATGCCCACGGCACCGCCCGTACGGTGGTCGCCACCCGCGAGAAGTCCGACCCCAACCGGGACCTGTGGTGGGCCCACACCGGGGCCGGCGGTGGCAACTTCGGCGTGATCACCCGGTACTGGTTCCGTTCACCGCAGGCCACCGGCCGCCGGCCGGAGCAGGCGCTCATCAAGCCGCCGAGCGAGGTGCTGATCAGCGCCGTTGCCTGGTCCTGGGAGGACATGACCAAGGAAGCATTCATCCGGCTCACGCGGAATTACGCGGCCTGGCACACGGCGGACGAGAACTCCGAGCCGGGCAGCGCCTACAGCGGCCTGATGAGTTCGCTGCTGCTCAACCACCGGTCGAACGGCCAGATAGGCCTGGTGTCCCAGATGGACGCCACCACTCCGCACGCGGAGAAACTGCTGGAGACCTATATCGCCACCGTGACCGAGGGGGTCGATATCGAGCACGGCCCCGTCACCAACACCATGGGTGAGCACAAAGCGATGCCGCAGTACCACACCACGCAGCGGCTGCCCTGGCTGCAGGCCACGCGGTACTTCGGCACCACCACCAACTTCCTGGTCGACCCGACGCTGCGCGCGGACTACAAGTCGGCCTACAACAAGCAGATGGTGACCGACACACAGATCGAGACGATGTATGAGCACCTGGCTCATACCGATCTCGAAAACCCGCGGGCCATGGTGCAGTTCAGTTCCTTCGGCTGTGCGGTGAACAGCGTGGAACCGGGCGCCACTGCGAGCGTGCACCGTGATTCACGTTTCAAGCTGCTGTACCAGACGTACTGGAACGACCCGGCCGACGACAATGCGAACATCTCATGGCTGCGGTCCTTCTACGAGGACGTCTACCGCAAGACGGGCGGTGTGCCGGTCCTCGACGAGACCACCGACGGCTGTTACATCAACTACGCCGACATCGATCTCAACGACCCGCGGCACAACACCTCCGGAGTGCCGTGGCACACCCTGTACTTCGGGGCCAACTATCCCCGTTTGCAGCAGGTCAAGGCGAAGTGGGACCCGGGCAACCACTTCAGCCACGGCCAGTCGGTGCGCCTGCCCTAGGCAGACCGCCGCACTGTGATGCCGTCCTGGTGATTCCGTCCCGCCCGGAGCTGGTTGCCCCGGGCGGGACGGCAGTGGGACCACGGTGCCGGCAAGCTCAGGCGCCGAAGCCGCCGTCGATGTCCAGGCTCGCACCGGTGACGAACGCGGACTCGGGGCCGGCGAGGTACGAGACCATCGCCGCTATCTCTTCGCCCCTGCCGAACCGGTCCAGCGCCATCCAGCCGAGCATGCTGCTGGCCATGGGACCGTCCGCCGGGTTGGCGTCCGTGTCCACCGGGCCGGGCTGGACGTTGTTGACGGTGATGCCGCGCGGGCCCAGCTCCCGGGACAGACCGCGGGTCAGCCCGGCCACCGCCGCCTTGGTCATGCCGTAGACGGAACCGCCGGGGAACGGGATGCGGTCGGCGTTGATGCTGCCGATCGTGATGATGCGGCCCCCATCGGGGAGATGCCGGAGCGCCTCCCGGATCCCGACGACCACACCGCGGATGTTCACACCGATCATCGTGTCGATGGCGTCGATGGGCAGCTCCTGCACGGGGCCGAAGGTGCCGCCCCCGGCGTTGTTCACCAGGATGTCCAGGCCCCCCAGGGCCCGTACCGTCTCGTCGACGGCCGCGGCGATGTCCTCGTCCTTGGCGCTGTCGGCCTGGATGGCGTGGGCGCGCCCGCCCGCGGAGCGGATGCCGGCCACGACCTCCTCGGCGCGGTCCTTGGAGTGGGAGTAGGTGAGTGCCACGGCGGCGCCGTCGGCCGCCAGGCGCTGCGCGATCGCCGCCCCGATGCCGCGCGATGCCCCGGTGACCAGGGCGACCTTGCCGTTGAGCGTGTCTGTCACGTTGTGCGTCCTTTCATGGGTGTTTCGATTTCTTGGGTGGTGGCTTCGGTGGTGAAGTGGAGGGTGGCTTCGGCGGGGCGGCGGTGGCGCCGCCGCCCCGGATCGGGTCAGGTTTCCGCCGGGGTGCTGCCGCGCTCGGCGCGGGGCAGGAAGAGGGCGACTATCGCGCCGACCGCACAGAGGCCCAGCGTCCACCAGAACGCCGCGCCGAACGCCTCGGTGATCGGCCCGGCCAGGTGGGGCGCGGAGGCGACCGACGCGGCGGAACCGTTCGGGCCCAGGCGGTCGGTGAGCTGCTGCTGCACGACGACCGCGAGCAGAGCCGTGCCGACCGAGCCGCCCAGCTGGATGGAGGCGATCAGGGCGCTGCTGGCCCGGCCGGTGTTCTCCGGGGCGATGCTGGTGAATCCCGTGGAGAGCGCCGGGGCAAGGGTCGTGCCCAGGCCCACGCCGCGCACCAGGAGTGCAATGACCAGCAGTGCGGTGTCGTTGGCGGGATCGAACTGGGTGTACGCGAGGGTGCTGATGGCTGCGAGGGCCATACCGGCCAGGACCACGGCGCGGGGCCCGAACCGGGCGACGAGGCGTCCCACCGCGGGCAGGATCAGGACCGTACCGACGCCCTGCGGGGCGAGCAGCAGGCCCGAGGTCCAGGCGTCGAAGCCGCCGCCCTGCTGGAAGAACAGCGGCAGCAGGAACATCATCCCGTAGACCGAGGCACCGAACAGGAACGAGCCCAGGGCGGCGGCGGTGAACCGGCCGGTGGCGAACAGCCGCACATCGATGAGGGGCACGCCCCGCATACGGAGCGCGTGCACCACATACGCGATCAGCAGGGCCACGCCGACGCCGAACGAGACCAGGACGACCGGGGAGCCGACGCCGTCGCCGGTGGCCAGCTGGGAGAAGCCGAGCAGCAGTCCGGCCAGGGCGGCGGGCAGCAGGGCCAGGCCGGTCACATCGAGCCGGGAACTGCCCCGCTCCGCACGCGGCGGGTCGGTGGGCAGAATGCGCTGCGCCAGCACCGCGCACAGCAGGCCGAGCGGCACGTTGAACCAGAACAGCCAGCGCCAGTCCAGGTTGTCCATGAGCATGCCACCGACCATGGGGCCGAAGACCGGGGCGAGTGTGATGGGGATCTGGACCATGCTCAGCACCGTGGTGGCGCGCTTCGGCCCGGCCGCGCGGGCCAGCATCGTGAGCATGATCGGCTCGAACATGGCGCCGCCGATGCCCTGGACGACCCGGGCGCCGATCAGGGTACCGACGCTGGTGGCGACGGCGGCCAGCACACAGCCGATCAGGTAGACGACGAGGGACGCCTGCCAGAGGGTTTTCTCCCCGAAGCGGTCCATCGCCCAGCCGGCGATCGGGATGGCGACGGCGATCGCCAGCAGATAGGCGGTGCTCACCCACTGCACCGTCGACAGCGGCACCGAGAACACCTCGGCGAGGCGTCCCATACCCACCGACACGATGGTGGTACTGAGCAGGGCGATGACGGCGCCCAAGGACAGCGTCGAGCCGATGGGCAGCAGGCCCTTTTCCTCCTGCGCACTTCCCTTGGCGGGCGCCTCGGTGCGCGGGGCGTTGTCGACTTCCGGCGGGTGCGCCGCCGCGGTCTCTTCCATCGTTACCTTCCGTGCAGTCATTGCGTTCCGTACCGCACGCTCCTCGCGTGGGCGCGCGGCCGGTCGGGGGTGTGTGCCGTACGGGTCAGCCGGTGGGTTCCTGGCCCGGCTCCCAGCGGTGGCGGGCGCCTATCTCTGCGATGTGCACGAAGTGCTCCGCAGGCCACGGCTGGGGCTGTACACCGGGCCGGGCAGGGTCGCCGGCCTCCATGAAGAACCTGTCGAACCCGGCGGGGGTGAACAGAAAGACCATCTTGGCCGCATGCAGGCCGCGGTTCTTGAACCGGTGGGTCACCCCGCGCGGTATGAAGACGAAGTCCCCCTGCCGGATGGTGAACGTACGCTCCCCGTCGAGGACTTCGAGCTCGCCGAAGAGCACGTAGTACGCCTCGTCCTCGCCCCGGTGGATATGGGCATCGGGACCGCAGCCGGGCGGCACGGAGGCCTCGACGAAGGCCAGTCGGCCGCCGGTGTTCTCATGGCTCGCCTTGATGGTGTAGGTGTTGCCATCGACCCAGACCGTCGGGCCCTCCCCGGCGGGGACATGCAGGACGCTTTGCGCGAGCTCCGGGTCGTCTTCCTTCTCCTTGGTCGTCGTTGCCTCGGTCATGGGGCCTCCAGCTCGGGTGAGTGCGGAACGGAATTCGCTGTGAGGAGAACGTCCGGTTCGGTGGCATGCAAAGGTGAAACACCGCCGGATCGGGAACGGTTGCATCCCGGGCCGACGCACGGCCCGGGATGCACTGTCAGACGGCGAGGGAGCCGTCGCGGTCGAGGTGTCGGACGACGGCGCGGTCGGCGACCTGGCGCTGGGTGGCGCCGGCGGCCAGCCCGCGCCGGTCGGCCAGCGGATCGAGGCGGCCCAGCAGCCGCAACGCCCCGCCGGCCGGGTCGACCTCGACGAGGTCACGGGTGCACAGCCAGCCGCCCGGGTCGCGCCCGCCGTCCGCGAGGAATCGCACCGGGGGCTCCTCCGGCGCGAGATACGGCGAGCCGGGCAGCCGTACCTGCAGCTCCCCGGAGACCAGCCGGACCCGGACACCGGGCGCCGGCACCCCGACCGTGCCCGGTCCGTGCGCCCCGGCCGTGTCGACCGCGATGATGCCGGTCTCGGTCGTCCCGTACGCCTGGCCGATCCGCACCCCGAAGCGTTCGGCGAAGCGTGCGGAGACCTGCCGGACCAGCACGTCTCCGGCGGATATCGCCGTTCGCAGCCGGGGCAGCGGCGGTGCGCCGCCCTGAGCCGGGAAGGCCGAAGGCGCAGAGGAGGCCGAGGAGTCCGGGGCAGCCGAGGAGAACGAGGCGGCGCAGAGCCCTGGAAATGCCGCGAGCCCCGCGAAGTGCGCGGGCGCCCCCAGGACCGCCTCGACGTCATGTGCCCGGCAGGCTTCGAGCACCGCCGGGGGACCGGTGTCCCGCGCGAAGACCGTGACCGCGCCGGTGTTCATGGCATGCAGCAGCCCACCGATGAGCCCGAAGGAGTGCTCCGGCGGCGCCAGCAGCAGCGCCTTCTCACCCCTCTGAGGCATCCCGCCGATCGCACGGAACCGCCCGAGTTCCGTGGTGAGGGACTCGGGCGTGCGGCCGATGGCCTTGGCGATGCCGGTACTGCCGGAGGTGAACTGGACCAGGCAGTGCGGCGTTTCGGCCGGGCGGCCGTGTTTCAGACGCCGGACCAGGACCTCGCACTCGTCATGAAAGGTCCCGGCGGCCCACCCGGGCGCGTCGAACGAGAGGTGGTACTGCGGCCGGCAGCGGTCCAGGAGCGTGCCCAGCTCACGGCCGCGCAGACCGGGCCCCATCAGCATGACCTGGGCGCCGCACGACCACAGCGCGAGCAGCGCCCACATCTGTGTGAAGCTGCGGGCGCCCTGCAGGGCGACGGTGTTGCCCGCCCCGATGCCGTACGACCTGATGGTGTGGCGCAACGAGGAGACCTGGGCGCGCAGTTGGCCGTAGGTGACCGTGCTGCGGGCAATCGCCCAGGGGGCGTCGGGCGGCCGGTTCTCCAGCAGCCCGGCGCCCCACCAGTCGGCGTCCCGACGGGAGTGGAGGGACACGGTGACTCAGCCTTCCCGCTCGCGCCGCAGCTCCAGGCGCTCATAGCCCTCGTGCCAGGGGCGGCGGCGCTCCACGGCGGCGCAGGCCGCGACGACCTGCGGCTCGTCGAACCGCCGGGCGGCGACCTGCAGGCCGACCGGCAGCCCGGCCGGGGTGAAGCCCGCGGGAACGGTGGCGGCGGGGCTGCCGATGAAGTTGTACAGGCCCGTCAGACACCATCCGACCAGCGGATTGACGCTCTGCCCCGCGACCTCGGAGGGGCCCACGGTGGTGCGGTCGGCGGCGTTGGGGATGCGTGCCACCGACGTCACCGGGCTCACGATGAGGTCGTACTCGTCGAAGACATCCTCCAGGGAGTCGAGGAGTTCGCTGCGGATGACGTCCTCGAGGCGGTAGTCGACGGCCGAGGGGCGCTCGCCCATCTCCAGGAGTTCCAGGTAGGTGGGGGCCATGCGGTCGCGGTGGGCGAGGACGTCCACACCGGCGCGCCGCATCCGGGTGATGAACTCCACCTGGCGGACGGCCTGCATGCGCCGCCACAGGGCAGTGAACTCCTGGTGGGGGCGCGGCAGTTTGATGTCGACCTCGACGACCTCGGCGCCGTCGTCGATGAGCGCCCCGAGCGACTCCCGTACGACCGCGGCCACATCGGCCTCGACGGGGAAGCCGCCGAGGTCGGGGGAGTAGGCGACGCGCAGGCCGGTGAGCGGGCGCCGCAGGGCGTCCGAGAGGCGTTCGGGCGCGGCGGGCAGCGAGTAGGGATCCCGGGGATGCGGGCCGGCCATCACCTCGAACATCAGCGCCCCGTCCTCGACGGTGCGGGTGACGGGGCCGTAGCACACCATGGGGTTGAGCAGGCCGAACGCATTGGGCCGCACCACGGTGGGCACCCGGCCGAAGGTACCCATCAGGGCGAACACCCCGCACAGCGAGCCCGGGACGCGCAGCGAGCCGCCCGCGTCGGAACCCTGGGCGATGGGCACCAGGCCTTCGGCGACGGCCGCGGCGGCGCCGCCGGAGGACCCGCCCGCATTGGCGGTCAGGTCGAAGGGCGTACTGGTGGGCCCGAACAGGAAGTTGTCGGTGATGGCCTTGTGGCCGAACTCCGGGGTGTTCGTCTTGCCGATGACGATGGCACCGGCCTGCTGGAGCCGTTCGGCGCTCACGCCGTTGGCCTGGGGCACCGTGTTCTCGAAGGCGTACGACGCCTGGGTGGTGCGGATCCCGGCCACCGGGTCGAGGTCCTTGATCCCTACGGGCAGCCCGTGCAGCGGCGGCAGCGGATTGCCGGTGAGCACCTCGCGCTCCGCGCGCCGGGCGGCATCCAGGGCCTCGTCGGCGCAGACGGTGACAAAGGCGTTGACGGCGGGGTTACGGCGCTCGATCCGGTCGAGGCATGCCTCGACCAGTTCGACCGGGGACAGTTCACGGCGCCGGATCATCCCGGCCAGGCGGGTGGCCGGCTGATAGGCGAGTTCATCCATGGTGCGACTTCCCTCTACTTGCGCGCGACCGGCCCGGGCGCCTCCGTACGAGCCCTGGGAGACGGCCCGTACAGCAGGCGCCTGAGCCGGCGCGCTGGCCTACTTCTCGACGCAGAACTCGCCCACCGGCCAGCCGACATGGCGCTGGTCGGTGGCGAGGTAGCCCATGAGCTTCTCGCCCTTCTTGAGCTCGGTGACATTGCGCACCGCGTCCCCGGGGCCGAGGACCCGTACGTGCCAGTCGTCCTGGACGGCGAGGCTCACCAGGGTGCCGTCGTCGGCGCGGGTCTTGATGGTGAGCAGCGGGCGCGACTCGAGCTTGACGCGGCCGACGACGACGCGGCGGGTGCGCCCGGTGGTGCTGACGGCCAGGACGGTGTCGCCGGCGCCGAGTTCGCTCAGGTAGTTGGTGCGGTTGTCGGTGCCGAGGACGTACGACTGCAGGGCACCGGCGTTGACCCGGAACGGCCGGGTCGGCATGTAGGGCAGGGGGTGGGTCTCGCTGGAGCACAGGATGAACCCGTGCGAGTACGAGCCGACCAGGATGCCCTCGTCCTTGTGCAGATAGCTGCAGGTGTCGACGCACACCCGGTCGCCGAGCCCGCTGTGCTCTATGGACTCCACGGTCAGCTCGGTGAGCTGGAGCGGGGGTGTGTCGGTCTGGAGGAGCTCGGCGAGCTCCAGCACCTCGGCGACGGAGGTGGGCGCAAGGAGGATGCCCTCCGAGCCCTTCTCCAGCACATCGAGGATGATCTTCGCCTCTTCCAGGGAGTCCGCCCGGCAGATCAGCTGCCCGGGAGCCTTGTCGGCCGCGGCGATCACGATCTCCAGCGGGATCTTGGTGGGGTCCTTGAAGGTGACCGCGGTGTAGGGCAGGTCCCGTGCGGCCGAGCACGCCAGGGTGAGCGAGGCGTCGTCGTCCACCGGCACATGGGCGGCGACGGAGTCCTGGCCCTCCAGGACACGGCCCTGGAGCGTGGCGAGTCCGTTGATGTCCGTGACATCGCTGAGCAGTACGTCGTAGCCGTCCCAGCCCCCGGCGGCCCCGTCGCCGGGCCCCTTGGCGACCAGTACCTTGCGCACGGTCGGGGGGAGGGTGGCCAGGATCTCCGGTCCGTCGTCGACGATGCCGTCGATCCGGGCGTGCACGGCCGCCTCGACGAGCGCCGTGCGCTGCTCAGCGGAAACGGAACGAATGTCAATCCAGGCGAACTTCACATCGCACCTGCCAGTTCGGGTAGGGAGGTTGAATTCGGGGCGTGTTCCGGGCGTGGTTCGTGGACGGCGGCGGCGAGTGCGCGCACCGCCGCCGCCGGGTCGGGACTGTGGAACACCCGGCGGCCGACGGCGAGTCCGCGGCAGCCGGCGTTCATCGCGGAGTGCGCGAAGGCGGTGAGGTCACGGCCGTCGGCCGCGCCGCCGGCCACGACAAGCGGGACCGGGGTCTTGGCCACGATGCCTGCCATGTCCTCCGCCGAGCCCGCGGCGACGGTCTTGACCAGGTCGGCGCCGAGGTCGACGGCGATGCTCACCACATGCGCGAGGAGCGCGGGGTCGCGGGGGTCCTGGATGCGCGGCCCCCGTGCGTACATCATCGCCAGCAGCGGCATGCCCCACCGATCGCAGCCCGCCGCGACCGCACCGAGGTCCGCGAGCTGCCGTTTCTCGGTGTCCGAGCCGATGTTGATGTGCACGCTGACCGCGTCCGCCCCGGCGCGTACGGCCTCCTCGACGCCGCCGACGAGGACCTTTGCGTCGCCGTCGGGCGCATGCGGAGTGCTGGCGCTCAGGTGGACGATCAGGGCGGTGCCGTTCAGCAGGCCCGGTTCGATGATGCGGGCGCGCCCCTTGTGCACGACGATCGCGTCGGCACCGGCGGTCACCACATCACCGACGATCCGGCTGAACCCGGCGGCGTCGGCAATGGGGCCGTCGGCCACGGAATGGTCCATGGGCACGATGAGATATTTTCCGTCGCCGGGCCTGGAAAGCCGGGTAAGGCGCAGCGATTTTCCGCTCAGAGGTAGTAGGGGCACAGCACCCTCCGTAAGCACGGGTGATACGGGAACCGTCAGTCGCAACTGCGGATTGATAAAGACCCGGAGAATGATGAACTCTTCGGAAACGGGCCGACCCAGGCCGGGTGAAAGTCTTTTGGAGCGCTCCGGCTTCAGCCCGTGTACGTTCCCGCCGGATACAGATTCTTAAGGCCCCGCGGCGCCAGGAGCAAGATCCTCGGGGCTCCGGCGCCGAATGGAGAAGAAGTTGGCGGCTACAGCGGTACTTCGCGGCCCGTTGGTGGTCAATTTCCCGGAGAACGCAACTGAGTTGGGCTCTTCGGTGTTCTGCGGGTGAAGGGGCCCGAAGGGGCACCGCGCCTGTGGAGGAGGGGCTGATGAGGAAGGACACGCCGCCGCGCATCGCTGTGGTCGGAGGAGGACTGGCGGGTCTGACGCTCGCGCTCGCGCTGCACCGGGCCGGGCTGGAGTGCCAGGTGTACGAGCAGGCGCCCCGGTTGGGGGAGGTGGGAGCGGGGCTGCAGCTGTCGCCCAGCGCGACCAGGCTGCTGCACCGTCTCGGGCTGGAGCCCGCGCTGCGGTCGTCGGCGGTTGCGCCTGCGGCCATGGAGTTCCGCCGCTGGGCGGACAGTTCGGTGATCAGCCGTGGTCTGTTGGGGGAGCATTGCGAGAAGCGGTACGGCGCCCCGTACTACGCGATGCACCGCGCGGATCTGCACCGTGCGCTGGTCGATGCGCTGCCGGCGGGCGTGGTGCGGCTCGACGCCCGGTGTACCGGGGTCGAGGAGGGCCCGGACGGGGTCGTCCTGCGGTTCGCGGACGGCTCGCACGCCGAGGCGCATGCCGCCGTCGGCGCCGATGGTATCCATTCCGTACTGCGCCGGACCCTGGTGGCCGACCGGCCGCGGTTCTCCGGACAGTCCGTCTACCGGGGGCTGGTCGACAGCGGGCGAATACCCGCCCTGGTGGCGGAGCCGCGGGTGCTGCTGTGGCTGGGGCCGGGACGGCATTTCGTCTGCTATCCGGTGTCGGGCGGGCGGCTGGTCAACTTTGTGGCCACGGTGCCCACCAGCGGTTCCGGGGACGAGTCGTGGTCGCGCCAGGGCCGGGTGGCGGATGTGGCCGCGGCGTACGAGGGGTGGTGCGAGGACGTCACCTCGGTCATCGGTGCGGCGGACGAGGTGAGCCTGTGGGCGCTTCACGACCGCGACCCGATCGAGCGGTGGAGCACCGGCCGTATCACGCTGCTGGGCGACTCGGCGCATCCGATGCTGCCGTTCATGGGCCAGGGCGCCAACCAGGCCATCGAGGATGCGGCGGCCCTGGCGGCCTGTCTGCGGGACGCCGTCGCGGGGGAGTTCCCCGCGGCGCTCCGGCGCTATGAGTCGCTGCGCAGGCCGCGGACCACGCTGGTGCAGGAGCGCTCGCGCGGCAACAGCACGGCGTTCCATCTGCCGGACGGCGAGGCACAGCGCGAGCGCGACGCGGCAATGGGCACTCCCGCCCCGGAGCGGCAGGACTGGCTTCATGGCTACGACGTCGAGAACTCCCTGGCGAGCCATCAGCCGGCCTGATCCCCGGCGCGTTCCCCCGGCGCAATCTCCCGGCCCTCTGGACGGCTCCTGGCGTCCAGGGGGCCTGTTTTCTCTGGTACAGCCCTAGGATTCACGCGCCTGAGCCCCGTGGATTATGGCCGGAATCCACCCGCCCCTCCGGCGCCCTCCGTCATCGCCCGGAATGGGTTTTCCGGGATGTTCCCCGAGGTCGGATACCGCATGTCGTACCGCCGATCTCCGCCGTCAATTCTCCACCCTGCCCTCTGGAACACCGCAGCGCGCCAGAAAGTTGCGGAAGACCTGCCTCAGGATCGACATTCGAGTCAAACCACTAGACTCGATCATTTCTCCGATACGGGCAGTTCTCGGCCCGTTGCGTCGCACGCACATCGTTCACCTGCGGGTATGTGCAGCCATCCTGCCACTGGAGATCTCCGTTCATGGCATATGCTTTACCTTTTCATGACTCAGCTTTTAGTTGCCGAGTCTTCGGCCGGTGGGGTTCGCTGGGGTTGGTCCGGAAAGCGTGCGGGGGGCACCTTGGGCGATCATGAAACGAACTGACCGATTAGTTGGTTTCTGTCGCCGGCCGGGCCGTTCGACGTATCGGGGGGTTCAAGACGGGCTGATCCGGAGTTCCGGATTTCGGGCGACCGTATATGCGTGCCCGCAGATACCGGAAGGAATCTGTCCGCTTTCTCGCGCCCCCGTGAGCGCTATTCACCCCACCTGGAATGAAGCACGTACCGCGCCAGAGCAGGCGTGCGGCCATGCGGCCGTGCGCCCGACGGAGGAGCTCTAGTGACCGTTACCGAGTGCGCTACCAGACCGACGGATGTCGCGTTACCGACCGCATTACCGACCGCGGAGACCGTCCGGAAACCCGCGCCCGCCGCGCCCGCCGCCGTCCGCATACCGGAACCGCTGCCCGCGGACACCGGCTGGGGAGCGCCCGCCGCGGCCGGAGAGCGGGGGCCTCATGTCGACGAAGACCGGCTGACCGCGGTCCTCGCCGAACTGGGGGAGCGGATCGGCCCGCTCTTCGCCCGCCCCGAACCACGGGCGCAGGCACTGCAGTACGCCCTGGGCCTGCTCGCCGACGGCGGGCGTAGCAACACCTGGCAACTCGCCCAGCGCGTCGGGGACTCGTCCCCCTGGCGGATGCAGCGCCTGCTCACCCGCGCCCGCTGGGACGCCGACGCCGTCCAGGACGTCGTCCGCGGCTACCTCTCCGAAAACCTGGGCCACACCGGGGCGATGCTCGTCCTCGGTCAGAGCGACGCCCTGAAGAAAGGCGCCAAGACCGTCGCCGCGGCCCGCCAGTACACCGAGGTCACCCACCGCGTCGAGAACTGCCAGACCGCCGTCATCACCGCCTACATCTCCCCGCACGGCCACGCCCTGATCGACCGTGAACTGCTGCTGCCGGAGGCCTGGACCGACGATCCGCAGCGCTGCATCAAGGCAGGCGTCCCCGAGGAGCGCCTCGCCTACCAGACCAAGGCCGAGCTGGCCCGGACGATGATCGAACGCGCCAGGCACTCGTCCGTACCCTTCCAGTGGGTGTGCGGCGGACAGGACTACGGCCAGGACGAGGCACTGCGCGGCTGGCTGGAGAAAAAAGGTATCGGCTACGCGTTCGCCGTACCGGCCAGGCGGCTCGGCGCCGCCTCGGCCGCTGCCGCCATCCCGAAGCAGCGGTGGTGGCCGGCTCCCGAAGTGCCGGGCCACCTCGGTCCCGTACCGGGCAAATGGGCCCGGCTGACGGTACCGGACACGTCGCACTGGGGCCCCGCGGCACCGCTCCGCGACGGCTTCACCCGCACCCTGCTGCTCCACCGCCGGCCCAACGCGCCGCGGACCGACTGCTATCTGGTGCACGCACCCCGGGGCACCAACGGCCACGCCATGGTCGCTGCCGCCGCAGCCCGCTGCGGTGCGCGGCGCCACCTGGACGCGGCCCGGCTGCACACCGGGCTCGACCGGCACGAGATCCGCACCTGGACCGCCTGGTACCGGCACATCACGCTCTCCCTCCTGGCCATGGCCGCCCATACGGTGGCCCTGGGCCGCGGCGACTGAGAACGGCGGGGTCCGCCACCCCTTCGTACGGGCGAATTCGCCTGCCCGTCAGCCCGGTTCGACGCCCCTCGGCGCCGCGCCGGGCTGACGCCTGCTCACCACGCGAAGACCGCAATTTCTTTTGCGAGGCGCGGCCCGATTGATTGCGCATGAGCGGGCGATGAACTTTCCGGAGCGCATCCGTAACCAGCGAAAAGTTCCGTCAAAACCCGTCTGCGCTCCCTTCATGAAATCTCCAAGTACCGCAGTAGGACCGCACTCCGAAAGGTTCCTTGCCCGGCCCCCGGGGCGGATGGTGTCCTGAGGATGAGAACGACCCGCTTCGCCCCCATGGGCAATACACACCCCAGCGGCCGTCAATTCGGAAATTCATTCCGGAGGAGCGTGCACACACTGTCATGAGTATTTCCGCCAACTCCCTGACCAACGGGAATACAGAATTCCGGGACGAGGAATTCGCCGCGCTCGACCTCGACGCGTCTCCGGGGCTGCGTCTCGCGCTCGCCTCGTTGCAGGCCCAGGCGCTGGAGCTGAACCGGCTGGTGACCGCCACGGTCGACGCCATGGCCCGGCCCCGCGAGAGCCTGTCCCCGCACTCCGCCGTCTTCGCCGAGATCGCCGCCCGTACGATCCCGCGCTGGCATTTCGCGATGCTCAACGACACCGAACGCAATGACGCCCTGATCGTGGCGCTCGAGCGCCGCATCCCGGCCGGCGCCCATGTCCTGGACATCGGTACCGGCACCGGCCTGCTGGCCATGGCCGCCGCCCGGGCCGGCGCCGGACGGGTCATCACCTGCGAGGAGAACCCGCTGCTCGCCGAGATCGCTCGCCAGATCGTCGCGGAGCACGGGATGTCCGACGTCATCACCGTTGTCAACAAGCGCTCCACCTACCTGGAGATGGGCAGCGACCTGGAGCGCCCGGTCGACGTCCTCATCTCCGAGATCGTCGACTGCGGACTGATCGGCGAAGGGCTGCTGCCCACGATGCGGCACGCCCGTACGCACCTCCTCGCCCCCGGCGGCATCCTGATCCCGGGCGCTGCGCGGCTGTACGGCCAGCTCATCCACAGCGAGGTGGCGGACGGCCTCAACCGGGTGGGCAACGCCGGCGGATTCGACGTCTCGCTGATGAACGCTGCGTCCACCCGCGGGCACTTCCCCGTACGGCTGCACACCTGGCCGCACGAGATCCTCTCCGGCCCCGTCGAGCTGCTCAGCTTCGATCTGCTCGCCGACCCGCTGGAGGCAGGCCGCCGGGTGGTGTCAGTGCCGGCCACCGCCGCGGGCCCGGCCACCGCGCTGGTCGCCTGGTTCGAGCTGGACCTCGGCTCCGGAGTCGTACTGCGCAACTCTCCCGACAACGTCGGGTCCCACTGGATGCAGGCGCTGATCCCGTTCGACAAGCCCATCCCGGTCAGCCCGGGCGAGCGGCTGGACGTGGAGCTGCACTGGACGGACTACAGCCTGTCCGCACGCTGAGCATCCGCACCCACCTCACAGGAAGGCCGACCTGATCCGATGAGCCACACTCCGTTCCCCTACGAACCGTTCGAGCTGCACGGCCAGGAACTACGCGACGCGGTCGTCCGTTATGCGAGCAACCCCGTCTACCTCGACAACGAGGAGTGGCAGAACAGCGACAACCCCTACCGGCGCCAGCTGCGCCCGCAGGTGCTCAGGCACCTCGACCTCGACCGGGTCCCCGGCCGCGACGAGATACTGGACTACAGCAGCCTGGCCGTGCAGCGCCTGCTCACCAGCATCTACGAGGCCGATCTGGTCTTTCTGCCCAAGGGTGGCCTCAAGGGCGAGGGCAAGTGGGAGGACTTCAAGCGCTTCTACAGCCCGACCAACCGGGTGCTCGGGGAGATGATCCGTCCCGCGCTGGAGCGGTACGCCTTCGGCTTCCTCGACGAGGAGGTGGAGACCTCCGGGAAGTGGACGGCCGAGAGCCTCGAGGCATACCTGGAATCGCTCAACGCCCATGAGCCGGCCGGGCCGTCCCTCTCCGAGAAGGCCATCACCGACTCCACCGACCGCGAGCGCGCGGCCCGCATGTGGCTGATCCAGTTCGCCCCGGACTTCCTCTCCGAGGCCTCGCCGATGATCCGCAATGTGCTCGGCTACTACGGCGCCGCCCAGTCCGAATGGTTCAAGATCGTCATCGATGAGTACGGCTACGGCGTCCACGACACCAAGCACAGCCAGCTCTTCGAGCGCACCCTGGAGTCGGTCGGGCTCGAGACCGATGTCCACCGGTACTGGCAGTACTACCTCAACAGCAGCCTGCTGATGAACAATTACTTCCACTACCTCGGCAAGAACCACGAACTGTTCTTCCGGTACGTGGGCGCGCTCTACTACACCGAGGCCACCCTGGTGGACTTCTGCCGCCGGGCCACCGCCCTGCTCAAGGACGTCTTCGGCGACCGCGTCGACACCCAGTACTTCACCGAGCATGTGCACATCGACCAGCACCACGGCCGGATGGCCCTGGAGAAGCTGATCCGCCCCTTGGTCGCCGAGCACGGTGAGCAGATCATCCCGGAGATCGTCCGCGGCATCGAGGAGTACCGCCGCATCCAGGAGCTCGCCGACGAGGACTTCGCCACCCAGATCGCCTGGATGGACAACGGCCCCGAGTTCAAGAAGCTGCACGCGCCGGTGTGGGACGCACTCTCCAGCGGCCGTGTCACCGCCCCGGTCGCCGACATCGTCGAGCCGTACGGCGAACTGTCCAACACCCACTGCCACGACGGCGACGAGCTGTGCCACATCGTGTCCGGGACGATGAAGTTCGTCTCCGGCTTCGACTCGCACCAGATCCTCGAAGCCGGCGAGGGCACCGTCATCCAGCGCAACCGGCTGCACGGGGCGATCATCGAGTCCGAGGAGTGCGTCTATCAGATCCACTCGGTGGGGGACTACAAGAAGTGCATGTAGTGACGTTCTCCGTGGCCGGCCGGAACAACTGTGCGGTGGTCGCCGGCGAGCCGTATGTGTATGCGCGGACCGACGAGGGCTCCTTTGTGATGCGGGCCCGCTGCCCGCACCGCGGCGGCCCGCTGCATCTGGCCGAACTGGCCCCCGAGGGCAACCGGCTGGTGTGCCCGTGGCACGAGCGTAAGACGTCGCTGACCCGGCTGCGGCAGGAGATCCCCGCCGTACGCAGCGGCGACACCGTCACCGCGGTCTTCCCCGGTCTGCCCGAGGCCGAGGTCAGCATCGGGCACCGGCCGCTGTCGGCAGACCTGGCGGGCTGACCGCGCAGTGCGGCCGGGACCCCTGCGGTCCCGGCCGCGGCTCACCGGCCCGCACCCCGGGCCCTCAATCCACCGAGCGGACAAGGAACAGCAGCTGTGTCTCCGTATCCTTCCGGCAGCCCCGCGGTCATCGTCGATCCGTTCTCCTCCGGTGGCCTCTACGCCCCGGCCTTCCGCGCCGCGGGCGTGCCGACGGTGGCGGTCGTCTCGTATCCGGAGATCCCGAAGGCCTATGCCGGGTCCTTCCGTCCCGAGGACTTCGACACGATCCTGACCTGGGGCGGGGACGAGGCCGCGCTCGTGGAGCGGCTGCGCGCGCTGCGGCCGCGCTGCGTACTGCCGGGGGCCGAGATCGGCGTGGAACTCGCCGACCGGCTGGCGGCCCATGTCGTGCCCGAGGTGGCGAACGTTCCCGCTCTCGCGGCGGCCCGGCGCCACAAGTACGCGATGGCGCAGGCGGTTTCCGCGGCCGGGCTGCCGGTGATCCGGCAGCTGTGCTCCGACGATCCGGACGAGGTCGCCGCCTGGCTCGACAAGGAGGGGCTGACCGGCCACGACCTGGTGGTCAAACCGCCGAAGAGCGCCAGCACCGACGGCGTGACCCGGATCGCCGGCGGGCACGGCTGGCGCGAGGAATTCGACGCCCAGCTCGGCCGGCTCAACCAGTGGCAGATCCGCAACGACCAGATGCTGGTCCAGGAGTACGCCACCGGCACCGAGTACGTCGTGGACGTCTTCAGCCACGCGGGCACCCACACCGTCACCGATGTGTGCCGCTACCGCAAGATCGACAGCAGCGGGCAGATGGCGGTGTACGAGTCCATGGACTGGGTCCCCGAGGACCGCCCCGAGGTGCCGGAGCTGATCCGCTACACCCGCGGCGTGCTGGACGCGGTCGGTTTCCGGTGGGGCGCCGCGCATGTCGAGGTGATGATGACCGCCGAAGGGCCGCGGCTGATCGAGGTCAACGCCCGTCCGCACGGCGGCGGCCATCCCCGCTTCTGCCGCGCCGCGACCGGCGACAGCCAGGTCGACCGGGCGGTGGCCTACTTCACCGGCCGGGGCCCCGTGCCGTCCGGCTACCAGCTGCGCCAACGGGTCCGCGTCGTCTTCCTGATCAGCCGGTCGTCCGGAGTCGTCCGTAATGCCGAAGTCCTTGATGCGATAAGGGAGGTGAAGAGCCATCACGTCTCGGCCGTGCCGGTACGCACCGGCGACCGCATTGCCCCGACGAAGGATCTGCTCGGCACGCTGTCGCTCGGCTTCGTCGTACTCGCCCACGAGGACCCGGCGCAGCTCGACGCCGATCATGCCGAGGTCCGGCGGATCGAGTCGCTGCTGACGGTGGACCCGGAGACGGACGCGGCATGAGCCCGCCGCCCCCGGCCGCCACCGCCCCGGAGTGCTGCCGGAGCCGCCCATGATCAGCGGGTGGTTCCTGGGCAGTGCACTTCTCGTGATCACCACGCCGGGGCCGGACGCGGCGCTGATCACCCAGTTGGTGCTGCGCACCGGGCGGCGCGCACCCGCGCTCGCCGCGGCGGCCGGCATGCTGACGGCCGGTGCCGCCCATGCGGCGCTTGCCATCAGCGGGGTGTCCCTCGTGCTGGTCGGCCGGCCCGAGCTGTTCACCGCCGTCCGCTGGTGCGGTGCGGCCGTCATGCTGCTGTGGGGCATACGGGCTCTCCGGTCCGCACTGCGCCGACCGCCTCCGCCGGACGAGCCCGGCACCGAGCCCGGACGGCCGCCCCCGGTGTCCATGTGGCGCTGCTGGCTGCAGGGCCTGCTGTGCACCGGCGCCAACCCCAAGGTCGGGCTGTTCCTGCTGGCGTTCCTGCCGCAGTTCGTGCCGCCCGGGGATCCCCCGGCGCGCACCATGGCCGTGCTGGCCGCCGTCCATCTGTCGCTCGCGGCGCTGTGGCTGACCGTGCTCAGCGGTGCCGTATATCTGCTGCGCCGCTGGGTGGCCGCACGTCGGCCCGACGCGGGCGCCGGCGCGGCGCGGGTGGTCGAGGCGGTGGTCGGGACCGTGTTCATCGGATTCGCCGTGCGTCTGGGGCTCGGCGGGTGAGCGGCCGCAACACCGGCTCAGCCCTGACCTTCCAGATCGAGCAGAAAACGCTTGGCCTGGACACCGCCCGCGTATCCCGTCGGCCGGCCCGAAGCACCCACCACGCGGTGACAGGGCAGTACGAGGCACAGGGGGTTTGCCCCCAGGGCCTTGCCCACCGCCCGCGCGGAGCCGGGACGCCGCACCGCGGCGGCGAGCTCCCCGTAGGTGGCCGTCCCGCCGTACGGAACATGCTCCGCGACCGCCAGCACGACCTCCTTGCTGAACGGCGTGGCCAGACTCGGGTCCAGCGGCACGGAGAACGAGCGCCGTTTCCCTGCGAGGAAGTCGTCGAGCTGACCGCGCGCCTCGCCCATCACCGCCAGCTGATCCGGGCCGGCCCCGGCCTCGTCCACACACTCCCGCCCGCCCGACGTCAGCCGTTGCCGTACGGCGTCCGGCGGGAAGAAGCCGCAGTAGAGCAGGGCTTTGTCGGTGGCGGCCAGCGACAGGCGACCGATCGGTGTGTGGTGCTCCGCGACGACCACGGCGCCCACCACTTCGTTCGCTGCGCGGCGGCTCCTGGCATGCATGACGTCTTCCTCCTGGCTGGGCGACATGGCTGGCTGTCCCTTGCTCCGCGGCACCTGGCACGCCGCTGTTTCCCGCCTGGCGCGAGGGACCTCGCGCCGCGACCGGCCTCACGTGGCGACGGACCTCGCTCCGCCGCGCCGCCTCACGCCGCTATCGGCCGGCAGCTCTTGCAGGCGCGGTATCCCGCCTCGCGTGCGGCCCGCGCCGAGCGGAACGGCACCTGATGGGGCGGGGTGATCCGCCGTGCGTGGGCACAGGTCGGATGGCAGTAGATCCGTGTGGTGTCGCTACCGAGGAACACCGTCCCCGAACGGGACAGCCCCACCAACTCGTCGTCGATCCCCTCGGCGGCGCGCAGCACCGCGCCCACCGTGGGTCCGTACCGCAGATCGCAGGACCCGCCGTCGTCGAACGTGACCCGGTGGCAGGGGATCAGCAGCGGCACCGGATTGACCACCAGGGCCTCGGTGACGGCGGCAGTACTGGGCAGCGCGGCCTCCCGCGCGACCCAGGCGAGCGGGCGCAACTGCCCGCGTGGAATGGTGCGTACCGCAGCGAGCGCGGCCCGCTCGGCTTTGGTGAGCTCCGGCAGATCGATGCGCAGGCTCTTGGCGCGCCCGGTGCGCAGCGCGGTCCGCAGACCCGGCAGGGGCCGCGTCGTGGGGATCGCGCTTCGCCCGGTGCGGGCGAGGTGCGCCTCCTCGAACGCCCGGGGGCCGGGCAGCGTTCTGCCCAGCGCGGCTCCGGTCACGGCGTGCGCCCCGTACGCGACGTACAGCCCGCCGGCGGGCGCGTCGAGGTGCAGATACATGTCGTACTGGTCCCTCGGGATTCCGACCCGCTGCAGCACCCGCGCCGCGAAGTCACCCGGAGCGGGACCCGCAAGCCCCGCCAGGGCGGCCTCCACGCGGCTCTCCGGCTGCGTGGTCCATTCCCCACCTCGGTTCACATCGTCACCTCCCTCAGCAACGCGACTTCTGGTTCCAGTAATTCACGCAGGGCGCCGAGCCCTCTCGACACCTGAGCCTTGACCGTACCGACCGGGCATCTCTGCGCCTCGGCCACTTCGGCGTAGCTCATCCCGACCACATGCCGCAGCACCACCGCCTCACGGGTCCGCTCGGGTAATCGAGCGAGCGCCGCGACCAGCAGCGCCCGGTCGGCGGCCGTGTCCACCCGCTCCTGCGGCCCCGGCCCTTCCGCCGGCCAGCTCTCGCAGGAATCCTCCACGCGAGCGGTGGCGACGGGCCGGCGGACGCAGGTGCGCACATGGTTGCGCCACACGTTCGCGGCGATCGTCATCAGCCACGCACGGGGACGCAGCGCACGGCGCCGTTCCGCGGAGTACCCCTGCAGTGCCGTATAGGCACGCAGGAATGTCTCCTGGCCCAGGTCATCTGCCTCCGCGGCGTTTCCCGTCACCCGGAGCAAGAAGGCATGGACCGCTGAGGCGTGGACCCGGACCAGTTCCGTAAAACCGTTGTCCAGATCCGTCGCCAGGCGTTCGCAGAGTGGCTCGGCTGTCTCGTCCATCACTCACCAAAACACCGAAGGGCCTGCGATGGTTGCACGGCGGTTGCGCGGACGTACGGAAGGCCGTCACTCCCAGGGCAGCACTCCACCCCTACCCCTCCCCGTCACAAGCGCGGATGAACGGGCACACAGAAAGTCGACGCACGATCTGCCGAGGCCTTCGGCACAGGTCAGGGGCCATGGTGCAGGATGGGTCCGGGACGTGACGCCGCGTGTGTCGCGTCCGCGGGGTTTGTATGTTTATCGGTAGACTCCGCGCGGTGCAGATACCGCAGAAAGCCAGCGCCCCTCTGAGTGAGGTGATTCGGTGAACGGCCCCGATGCCACCGACGAGCAGTGGGAAGGACTCGCCGAGGTTGTCCCGCTCCGCAGCAGCAGTGAGTGGCCGTCATGGCCCGACCACCGTGCCCTTCCCGAGGACGAACCGACGGAGGAGAAGCGGCGGTTCATGGTTATGCGGGTCCAGACCTTCGCGGACGCACGCGAGGTCGCCGAGTACCTCATGGCACAGATCCCGGTCCTGCTGGACCTCAGCAGCGCCGACACCGATGTCGCCAAGCGCATCCTGGACTTCTCCAGCGGCGTTGTCTTCGGCCTCGGCAGCGGGATGCACCGCGTCGACACCAATGTCTTCCTGCTCGCACCGGTCGGCACCGAGGTCGCCTAGGGCCTGTGGAGCCGTCCCCCATTCGTAGGAAGAGCTGTTGGGCGTAACGGTTCTCCGTGCGGGTCGCTGCATAGCGTCCCCGTATGAATACTGACAGTGCACGTCCGGCCGTCACCGAGTTACGGCTCTCCGCCTTCAAGGCCCATCGCGGCGTCACCCTGCCGATCGGCCCGCTGACCTTGCTGAGCGGCGAGAGCGGCAGCGGCAAGTCCAGCGCGCTGCAGGCCTACGAGATCCTCTGCCGGCTCGGCAGCGGAGAACCGCTTGCGCGCGCCGTCGGTGCGGCGGCCGGCGGTGCGGCGGGGTGCATTCCTGCCGGGGCGCGCCCCGACGAACAGGGGCGGCGCGGCTTTCGCCTCGGCTGCACGGTCGACGGCCCGGCCGGCCCCGTCCACCTCGATCTCGCCGTCCAGGCGGAGCCCGAACTCCGTATCGTCGGCGAACGGTTGACCGGCAGTGGCGAGACGCTCCTCACCACGGCGCTCACCGACCCGGCCCGCAGCGCCGTACAGGCGGCCTGGCACACGGCCGGTGCGACACCGGTGACCCGCGCACCGCTGCCCGATGACCGGCTGGGCACCTCTCTCCTGCCGCTGCGCGTCGCGGGCAAGACGGCCGGGCAGCGACTGGTGCTGGCCGCGGCCGAGCAGGTCGTCGTCGCGCTGCGCTCGGCGTTCGTGTGCGATCCGCGGCCGGAGGTCATGCGGGAGGCGGGGAGAGGGGTGTCCCCGGCGTCGGGCGCGGCCAAGACGGCGACGGGTTCGGGGAGCGGGGCCGCGAGGGGCAGGGGACGGACAGGGGGCGAGGGCGGCGCGGCCGGCAGCTGGGGCCGGGACGGGGGAGAGGAATCGGACGAAGGGCGGCTGAGGTCGTCCTGCGAGAATCTCCCGGCGGTGCTGGCGCGGACCAGCCTCGAGTGCACCCGTCGCCATGCGCTCCTGGTGGCGGCGGTACGGGACGCCTGCGAGGGTCCCGTCGACGGGCTGCACGCGGTCCCGCGAGAGGCGAGCGCCGCGGAGGGCGGGACCGCCGCGAGGGCGGCAGTCGGGGCCGGGGTGACCGGCGAACGGCCGGCCGGGCGCGGGGCGGCATCGGGCTCGCCGGGCGGCGGACAGGCGGTTCGGGGCGCGCAAGGAAGCGTGGCCACGCGGCCGGCTCGGGGGCAGGGCGGGGCGCAGGCGGCGCCGGTCGCTGCCGGGATGCAGGCGCTGGTCGACCGTGGTGCGCTGGGGATGATGCCCGTCGAGCAGCTCGGCGATGGTGAGCTGCGGTTTCTCGCGCTGGCGCTGGTCCTTCTCACCGGGCCCGGGGTGCTGGCGATGGACCCGGCGGGGGAGATTCCGTCGGCGCATCAGCAGCTGACGGTCATGGCGGACGGGCTGGATCGCTGCATGGATCGCAGACAAGCACGGGAGCTGGTGTCGCTGGCCGTACGGATGGCTGAGCGCGGGCACATCCGGCTGCTGGGGACGGTACGGGACCCGTCGGTCGCCGAGGGGCTGCCCGGCGTGCGGGTGCTACACCTAGGGGTATGAGTGACGATCTTCATGCCCTGCAGCGACGACTGGCCGAGTTCGCGGCCGCCCGGGACTGGCAGCAGTACCACACGCCCAAGAACCTGGCCGCGGCGCTCAGCGTCGAGGCCGCCGAACTCGTCGAGATCTTCCAGTGGTTGACGCCGGAGGAATCGGCGGCGGTGATGTCCGACCCGAAGGCGGCCGGTCGGGTCGAGGACGAGGTTGCGGATGTACTGGCGTATCTTCTGCAGTTCTGTGAGGCGCTGGGGATCGATGCGCTGACGGCGCTCGCCGCGAAGATCGAGCGCAATGAGGTGCGCTTCCCGCCGGTCCGCAAGGCCCGGCCGGACCGGCCGCGGGTGAACGGGCAGGGGAGCGAAGGGCGGGAGGGAGAGGGGTAGGGGGCCTTCCCTTGTTCCTCTCCCTCCCGTGTGCGTGCCGGGAAGCGAGCAACGGGATCACGTGGATCCCTGTGGCGGGAGTGTCATCAAAGATTCAAGTGCCCTGTGATGGCAGTGTTGTTGGTGGGTGCAGGGTGGCCCGAGGGAGAGGAGCGGGGCCGAGCACGGCTTTCGTCACTCTATGGAGTCATAAATCTTTCCACAGCGCCTTGCTTGTCCACAGATTTGCGAAATCCTCTGGCTTTTTTGGGTGTTCACCCTCACTCTGGGTAGTGGAAAGAGTGCGGGGTGAAGCTAAGTGGTGAGGAAGGGAGGGGGCGCGGATGGACGCGGTGCGGATCATCGCGGCCAGTCGGCGCGGTCTGGCGCGGGCGAGCTCGGTTGAGGACGTGGTTGTCGAGGCGTGGCAGGCGCAAGCCTTGGCAGAAGCGATAGGCAGCCATCTCGCGACAGTGGGGCCGTACGAAGTGCGCTCCAGAGCCCAGGGGTTGGGCGACGCAGGCGGGCGGTTCAGCGGGGGACTGCTGTGCCAGGCGCCGGCCACCGACGGGCTGCGGGCGGCCCAGCTGTCCGAAGTGCGCGACGTCAAGGCCGCTTTGACCGGCCTGTGCCAACTGCTGCACGAGGTCTGCGAGGCACTGGTGAGCGTGGTGTGCTCGGCAGATGAGGAGGGGATGTACTGGACCTGCGTCGAGGCCATGGACACTGCCGACGAGTCGAGAGACCACGTGGCCGGAATACTGGAAAAGCTGGAGGCGCGCGAACGGAACCTCGCCTGACGTACGACGGGCCTGGCCAAGCCACGCCGACGCGGAGTGCCTTCCGGCAGGGCGCGTCGACCACTGTCGAGCCGTCCCCTACCTGACTTCCGCGCCCACGCCCGAGGCGCTCCCCGCCCGCCTCCGCCTCCGCTACCGCAGCAGCCGTGACCACTGCACCGGCCGCTGAGCCCTGCGCAGTCACCGCCCTCGCGAGCACGCAGGGCACCGCCCCGACACCCGCTCGCCGGCCCGCGCCGGCCGGCGGTGACCCGACCCAGTGATCGACAAGCACGGACGGTTGGCCCGCCGTCGAGTGTGCAGGATGGAGGTATGGATCTAAGAATCTTCACGGAGCCCCAGCAGGGCGCTTCCTACGACACTCTTCTTACGGTCGCCAAAGCCACCGAGGACCTCGGTTTCGATGCGTTCTTCCGGTCCGACCACTATCTGCGGATGGGCAACAGCGATGGCCTGCCCGGCCCGACGGATGCCTGGATCACGCTGGCAGGTCTGGCCCGGGAGACCCAGCGCATCCGCCTCGGCACCCTGATGACGGCAGGCACCTTCCGTCTCCCCGGAGTGCTGGCCATCCAGGTCGCGCAGGTCGACCAGATGTCCGGCGGCCGCGTCGAGCTCGGCCTCGGTGCGGGGTGGTTCGAGGAGGAGCACAAGGCGTACGGCATTCCGTTCCCCAAGGAGAAGTTCGCGCGCCTGGAAGAGCAGTTGGCGATCATCACAGGCCTGTGGGCCACCGAGGAAGGAAAGGAGTTCTCCTACGACGGCAAGCACTACCAGCTGGAGAAGTCGCCCGCGCTGCCCAAGCCCGCCCAGGGCAAGGTGCCGGTGCTGATCGGCGGACACGGTGCCACACGTACGCCGCGCCTGGCGGCGCAGTATGCAGACGAGTTCAACATGCCCTTCGCCTCGCTCGAAGACAGTGAGCGCCAGTTCGGACGGGTGCGGGCGGCCGCCGAAGCCGCCGGGCGCAAGGGCGATGACCTGGTGTATTCGAATGCCCTTGTGGCCTGCGTCGGCAAGGACGATGCCGAGGTGGCGCGGCGAGCCGCGGCCATCGGACGGGAGGTGGATGAACTGAAGGTCAACGGCCTCGCGGGCTCGCCCGCCGAGGTCGTCGACAAGATCGGCCGGTACGCCGCCGTCGGCACGTCCCGGGTCTATCTGCAGATGCTGGACCTCGACGACCTGGACCACCTGGAGCTGATCTCCTCGCAGGTGCAGTCGCAGCTGAGCTGACGACGGAACCCGGGCGCGGCCGCGGGCGGGCACTGCCGGAAAACGGGTGGGGGATCGGAGCATGTGAAGCGATACTCGGATGCGTGTTCCTGACGATCTCCACCACCGGCAGCGCCGACCGTCCCGCGACCGACCTCGGATTCCTGCTGCACAAGCATCCCGACAACGCCCAGCAGTTCTCTACGGCGTACGGAGTCGCGCACGTCCTCTACCCAGAGGCCGATGAGCATCGGTGCACCGCGGCGCTGCTGCTGGAGGTCGACCCCGTCGCCCTGGTCCGCCGAGGTCAGGGCAAGGGCCGTGGCGGCGCTCCGGATTCGGCGCTCGGGCAATACGTCAACGACCGCCCGTACGCGGCATCTTCACTGCTGGCGGTGGCTCTGCGCAGCGTCTTCGCCAGTGCGATGAAGGGGCAGTGCAAGGCGCGGCCGGAGCTGCCCGAGCGGGCGATGCCGCTGCGGATCGAGGTGCCGGTGCTGCCCGCCCGCGGCGGTGCGGAGCTGGTGCGGGAGCTGTTCCAGCCGCTGGGCTGGACGGTGGTGGCGGAGCCGTTGCCGCTGGACGGGACGTTCCCGGAGTGGGGCGACTCGCGCTACGTACGGCTCGTGCTGGAGGGGGAGTGCAGGCTCGCCGAGGCGCTGCGGCATCTGTATGTGCTGCTGCCGGTCCTGGACGACGCCAAGCACTACTGGGTCGCGCCCGATGAGGTCGACAAGCTGCTGCGGGCCGGCGAGGGCTGGCTGGAGAACCATCCGCAGCAGCGGGTGATCGTCGGCCGCTATCTCGCGCGGCGCTGGGCGCTGACGCGCCAGGCCACCGAACGGCTGGCGCTGGAGCGGCTCGCCGAGGCGGACGACACCGAGGGCGAGGAGATCGACAACGCCGTGGACGAGGAGGTGGACACCGAGCAGAAACCGGTACCGCTCGCCGTACAGCGGCGGGAGGCGATCCTGGCGGAGCTGCGTGCGGCCGAGGCGGCGCGGGTGCTCGACCTGGGCTGCGGGCAGGGGCAGTTGGTCGGTGCGCTGCTCAAGGAGCGGCAGTTCACCGAGATCGTCGGGGTGGATGTGTCGATGCGGGCGCTGCACGAGGCGCGCCGTCGGCTGCGGCTGGACCGGATGTCCGAGCGGCAGTCGGCACGTGTACGGCTCGTACAGGGATCGCTGGCGTACACCGACAGCAGGCTCAAGGGATATGACGCGGCGGTGCTGAGCGAGGTCGTCGAGCATGTGGATCCGGCGAGGCTGCCGGCGCTGGAGTACGCGGTGTTCGGTGCGGCCAGGCCGCGTACGGTCGTGGTGACGACGCCGAACGTCGAGTACAACGTGCGCTGGGAGTCGCTGCCGGCCGGTGAGGTGCGCCATGCGGATCACCGTTTCGAGTGGACGCGGGAGGAGTTCCGGCAGTGGGCGCAGGAGGTCGGCGCGCGGCACGGCTATGCGGTGACCTTCGGCCCGGTGGGGCCCGAGGATCCCGAGGTCGGGCCGCCCACCCAGCTGGCCTGCTTCCGTCTGACCGGTGACGACAGTGGTAACGACGGCAGCGGCCACAGCAGCAGCAGTGACAGCAGCAAGGGCCAGGACAGCAGCAGTGCGATGAGTGGGAAGGAGGCCGCGGCATGACGGACGCCGACCGTACGGAGTACGGGGACGAGAACCAGCACCAGCACGAGGACCAGCAGGAGGGCGGGCGCGCGCCGGAGAGCAAGAACCAGCCGCAGCCCCGGGCCCAGCGGGCACCCCGTACGCTCGCCGTGCCCGACCTCTCGCTCGTGGTGCTGATCGGGGCCACCGGCTCCGGCAAATCGACCTTCGCCGCCCGGCACTTCAAGCCGACCGAAGTCCTCTCCTCCGACTTCTGCCGCGGGCTGGTCAGCGACGACGAGAACGACCAGAGCGCCAGCCGCGATGCGTTCGACGTGCTGCACTTCATCGCGGGCAAGCGCCTGGCTGCCGGACGGCTGACCGTCATCGATGCCACCAATGTGCAGTCCGAGGCGCGCGCCCAGCTGGTGCGGCTGGCGCGCGAGCACGACGTCCTGCCGGTGGCCATCGTGCTCGACGTGCCCGAGCAGGTCTGTGCCGCGCGCAATGCCGCGCGCGCCGACCGGGCCGGGCTGCCCCGCCGGGTGATCCAGCGTCATCAGCGCGAACTCCGCCGTTCCCTGCGGCACTTGGAGCGCGAGGGATTCCGCAAGGTGCACATCCTGCGCGGCCAGGAGGAGGTCGAGGCCGCCGAGATCGTCACCGAGCGGCGGTTCAACGACCTGCGCCACCTCACCGGACCGTTCGACATCATCGGCGACATCCACGGCTGCCGCTCCGAGCTGGAGAGCCTGCTCGGCCGGCTGGGCTACGCCCTGGAGCGCGACGCACTCGGCCGGCCCGTGGACGCCGCGCACCCGGAGGGCCGTACGGCCGTCTTCGTCGGTGACCTCGTTGACCGTGGGCCGGACAGCCCCGGGGTGCTGCGCCTGGTGATGGGCATGGTCGGCGCCGGCCACGCCCTGTGCGTGCCCGGGAACCATGAGAACAAGCTCGGCCGTTACCTCAAGGGACGCAACGTCCAGCACACCCACGGACTCGCCGAGACGATCGAGCAGCTGGAGAAGGAGGACGACACCTTCCGCGCCGAGGCAGCGGAGTTCATCCAGGGCCTGGTCAGCCACTACGTTCTGGACGGCGGCGGGCTGGTGGTGTGCCACGCCGGGCTGCCGGAGAAGTACCACGGCCGGACATCGGGCCGGGTGCGGTCGTTCGCGCTGTACGGCGACACGACCGGCGAGACCGACGAGTTCGGCCTGCCGGTGCGCTACCCCTGGGCCGAGGGCTACCGGGGCCGCGCCGCCGTTGTCTACGGCCACACTCCCACCCCGCGTGCCAACTGGCTCAACAACACCATCTGCCTCGACACCGGCTGTGTCTTCGGCGGCACCATGACCGCGCTGCGCTGGCCGGAGCGCGAGCTGGTGGACGTACCGGCGGAGAAGGTCTGGTACGAGCCCGCCAAGCCGCTGGTCACGGAAGCACCCGGCGGCACGGACGGCCGTCCGCTGGACCTGAACGATGTGGCGGGGCGACGGATCGTGGAGACCCGCTACATGGGCCGGCTCGCGGTCAGGGAGGAGAACGCCGCGGCCGCGCTGGAGGTGATGAGCCGCTTCGCGATCGACCCGCGGCTGCTGCCGTACCTTCCGCCGACGATGGCGCCCTGCGCCACCTCCAAGGCCGAGACCGGAGGTGAGGCCGCTGGTGAGGGCTACTTGGAGCACCCGGCCGAGGCGTTCGCCGCCTACCGCGAGGACGGCGTGCGCGAGGTCGTGTGCGAGGAGAAGCACATGGGCTCCCGCGCGGTGGTCCTGGTCTGCCGCGACGAGGCCGCGGCCCGTGAGCGCTTCGAGGTGCCGGAGGGCGTATCCGGCGCGCTCTACACCCGTTCGGGACGGCCGTTCTTCGACAACCCGGAGACGACCGAGCGCATCCTGCAAAGGGTCCGCGAGAGTGCCGAGCGGGCCGGGCTGTGGACGGAGCTGGAGACCGACTGGCTGCTCCTGGACGCCGAGTTGATGCCGTGGTCCCTGAAGGCGACCGGTCTGTTGCGCAAGCAGTACGCCGCCGTGGGCGCGGCGTCCGGGGCGGTGTTCCCGGGTGCGCTCGGGGCGCTGGAGGCGGCGGCCGCGCGAGGTGTCGACGTATCGACGCTGCTGGGCCGGCAGCGCGACCGGGCCTCGGATGCCGTCGCGTTCACCGAGGCGTACCGGCGCTACTGCTGGCGGGTCGGTGCGGAACGGCCCGCCGGGACCGACGAGTTGGCGGGCATCCGGCTCGCCCCGTTCCAGATCCTCGCCGTACAGGGCCGCAGCCTGGCCGGGCTCGCGCACACCGAACAGCTCGCCATGATCGACCGGCTCATCGAGGCGGAGGCGGAGGCGGAGGCGGCGGCCGTGGGCACGGAGCCGGACGGCGGGCGTACGGCGCTGCTCGCCCCGACTCGTCGGCTCGTCGTCGACACCGAGGACGAGGCGTCCGTCGCGGCCGGCATCGCCTGGTGGCTGGATCTCACCGCGGAGGGGGGCGAGGGCATGGTGGTCAAGCCGCTGCGGGCGCTGATACGCGGCGGGAACGGCCAGCTCATTCAGCCGGGCATCAAGTGCCGCGGCCGCGAGTACCTGCGGATCATCTACGGGCCGGAGTACACCCGCCCGGAGAATCTGCGGCGTCTGCGGGTCCGCCACCTGGGCCACAAGCGTTCGCTCGCCCTGCGCGAGTACGCGCTCGGCCTGGAGGCGCTCGACCGGATGGCCGACGGCGATCCCCTGTGGCGCGTCCACGAGGCGGTCTTCGCGGTGCTCGCGCTGGAGTCCGAGCCGGTGGACCCGCGGTTGTAGCGAGCCGGGCGACCACCGTGGCGGTGGCGGGGCGGCCCGGGGGATCGGCACCTCATGGCGCGGGGTCACCCCGTCACGGGGCGGGCCACCCGGGCCGCCGCCCGTACGGCCGCGGTGGTCGACCGGGCGTACGCCCTGCGCGTCGGGCCGCCGAGCCGCCGGACCCGTCGTCCACCCGGCGCTCGCCCGGCGGTGCGGGGCTCCGTGAGCCTGTCCGTCGTATCGCGCGACACTCACGCCGCCTCGCCGGACGAGGAGGTCGGCCGATCGATGAGCCGCAGGGCTCGCCACGCTGCCCGGTCGTCAGCAAGAGGTCGCCAACTCTCTGTAATGATGCGTGTCGCAAGTGTGATCAGGTCGGATCAGATCGGATCGGGTGAGACCGGAGGAGAGGGGCAGGCGTGGAAGCGAGGCACGGGCAGGTGAGCTCGCCGCCTTCTCGGGCGCAGCTCTACCTGGCGGCATGGCAGGCAGCGGGCCTGGAAGCGGGGAAGTTCTTCCCGGCGAGCGACTCGGGTCTGCGAGACCCGTACGCTCCGGACGACACGATGAACGGTCAACCGCCCGAGGACGGCCGGATCGCGAGCGCGGGGCACGACTTCGCCGCCCTGCTCGATGAGCCCCGGAACGACTGGAAGACGCAGTCGGTGTCCTCGGGGCAGAGGCTGGACATCGCCTGGTACAGCGGCACGGCACACAGGACCCGCCGGTGGAACTACTTCCTCACCAAGGAGGGATGGGACCCGGGCGAGCGCTTGAGCCGTGGCCAGTTCGAAGCGGAGCCCTTCCACGCCGAACAGCTCACCTGTCAGCCCTTCTGGTCCTGCGACAGCCTGATCCCCGAGGAGCCGACCACGCACACGCTGCTCATGCCCCGGCGTGCCGACGGATATCAGGTGCTGCTCGCCGTCTGGGAGATCGCCGACACGCCCAATGCCTTTTACCAGGTCATCGACCTTGAGTACACGTAGCCGGAGCTACGGCGCGCGATGCGCGAGCCCGGGCAAGCGTCTACGCACGCGCCTGGGCAAGCGTCTACGCACGCGCCTGGGCATGTCCGACAGCCCCACAACAGCCTCCGACAGCCCACGGACCGCTCCTCACCCACCCCATGCACCCCACCCACCCCACAACCCCACCCGACATCCTCCGGCAGGGTTCCTACTCGCCCCGTAGCCGCCAAGATGGGGAGATGGGATTCCATGTCGACTCCGAGGCCGGGCGGCTGTGCCGGGTCATTCTGCATCGCCCTGATCTGGAGCTGAAGCGGCTCACACCGTCGAACAAGGACGCCTTGCTCTTCGACGATGTGCTGTGGGTCCGGCGGGCGCGGGCCGAGCACGACGGGTTCGCGGATGTGCTCCGGGACCGGGGGGTGGATGTCCACCTCTTCGGGGATCTGCTGGCCGACAGCCTGCGGGTGCCCGAGGCACGGAGCCTGGTCCTGGACCGGGTCTTCGACGAGAAGGAGTACGGGCCGCTGGCCACCGACCACCTCCGGGCGGCGTTCGACGAGCTGCCGGTGACCGAGCTCGTCGAGGCGCTGGTGGGCGGCATGACCAAGCGGGAGTTCCTGGAACAGCACCCCGAGCCGACCTCGGTCCGCTTCCACGTCATGGAGATGGACGACTTCCTGCTGGAACCGCTGCCCAACCACCTCTTCACCCGTGACACCTCCGCCTGGATCTACGACGGCGTCTCGATCAACTCGATGCGCTGGCCCGCCCGGCAGCGCGAAACCGTGCACTACGAGGCGATCTACCGGCACCACCCGCTCTTCCGCGGTGAGGACTTCCACGTGTGGTCGGAGGGGCAGGCGGACTTCCCCTCGACGATCGAGGGCGGCGACGTCCTGGTGCTGGGCAGCGGGGCGGTGCTGATCGGGATGAGCGAACGGACCACTCCGCAGGCCGTGGAGCTGCTGGCGCGCGGACTGTTCGCGGCGGGCTCCGCGCGCACCATCGTGGCGCTGGACATGCCGAAGCGGCGGGCCTTTATGCATCTGGACACCGTCATGACCATGATCGACGGGGACACCTTCACCCAGTACGCGGGGCTGGGGATGCTCCGCTCGTACACCATCGAAGCCGGTTCGGGGGCGCAGGACCTCAAGGTCACCGACCATCCACCGGAGCATATGCACCGCGCCATAGCGGCCGCCCTCGGGCTGGACGACATCCGGGTGCTGACGCCGACCCAGGATGTGCACTCGGCGCAGCGCGAGCAGTGGGACGACGGCTGCAATGTGCTGGCGGTGGAGCCGGGCGTGGTCGTGGCGTACGAGCGGAATGTCACCACGAACACGTTCCTGCGCAAGCGTGGCATCGAGGTGATCACGATCCCCGGGAGTGAACTGGGCCGGGGGCGGGGCGGACCGCGGTGCATGAGCTGCCCGGTGACGCGGGAGGCGGTACCGGGAATGGGATGAGGGGAGGGGCGGGGAGGAATCCGGGGGGACGGGCGTTCGTATAGAGATACGTACTCTCGTATATACTTCCAGGATCCGAGTCCGTCCACCCCGCTCGCGCGAACCAGGAGTCCACCATGGCGATAGACCTCACGGGCCGCCACTTCCTCAAGGAGCTGGACTTCAGCGCCGAGGAATTCCGTCGGCTGATCGACCTCGCGGCCGAACTCAAGGCCGCCAAGCGCGCCGGGACCGAGATCGCTCGCCTGACGGGCCGCAACATCGCCCTGATCTTCGAGAAGACCTCGACCAGGACCCGCTGCTCCTTCGAGGTCGCGGCCGCCGACCAGGGCGCCTCGACCACCTACCTCGACCCCTCCGGCTCGCAGATCGGGCACAAGGAGTCGGTGAAGGACACCGCGCGCGTGCTGGGCCGGATGTTCGACGGCATCGAGTTCCGGGGCAGTCGGCAGGCGGACGTCGAGGAGCTCGCCGCGCACGCCGGGGTACCCGTCTTCAACGGGCTGACCGACGACTGGCACCCCACCCAGATGCTCGCCGATGTGCTGACCATGGTCGAGCACGGCCAGGGCCGCGCCCTGGAGGAGACCGCCTTCGCCTACCTCGGCGACGCCCGCAACAACATGGGCAACTCCTACCTGGTCACCGGCGCGCTGCTCGGCATGGACGTACGGATCGTGGCGCCCCGGCAGCTGTGGCCCGAGGAGGTCGTCATCGCCCAGGCTCGCGCGTTGGCCGACGGCAGCGGCGCCCGGATCACGCTCACCGAGGACGTCACCGAGGGCGTGCGCGGCGCGGACTTCGTCGCCACCGATGTCTGGGTCTCCATGGGGGAGCCCAAGGAGGTGTGGGACGAGCGGATCGCGCTGCTCACCCCGTACGCCGTCACCGTGGACGTGCTGCGGGCCACCGGGAAGCCGGAGGTGAAGTTCCTGCACTGCCTGCCCGCCTACCACGACCTGGGCACGGCGGTCGGCCGGGAGATCCACGAGCGGCACGGCCTCACCTCGCTGGAAGTCACCGATGAGGTCTTCGAGTCCGCGCACTCCGTCGTCTTCGACGAGGCGGAGAACCGGATGCACACGATCAAGGCCGTGATGGTGGCGACGCTGGGACGGTAGGCCGCCCCGTCGCAGCGCGGGCTTCGGTTCAGCCGGTGGTTCCGTCATAAACGTCACAACAGATACGTTGCATAGCCATACACCTCAACGGGCGATCATGCAGTCATAGCGGCTACCATCGAGCCGCTCACGGGGTTCGGGCCCATCCGGTCCGGACCCCGCTCTGTGCGTGGCCCCACCCCCGCCGCGCGCACCGCACCACCAGAGAGAGAACCACCCCATGAGTGCCTCAGGTCCGTCCGGACTGCGCATCAAGTCCCCCGACCTCCTCGTCGCCGAATCCGGCGCGGACCGCGAAGGCAATGGCCTCAAGCGCAGCATGGGGCTCTTCCAGCTCGTGTGCTTCGGCATCGGTGCCATCGTCGGCACCGGCATCTTCGTCGGGCTCTCCGACACCGTCGCCGAGGCGGGTCCCGCCGTCATCGTCTCCTTCGTCCTCGCCGCCGTCACCTGCGTCTTCACCGCCTTCTCCTTCGCGGAGCTGGGCGGCGCGATACCGGTCTCCGGCAGCTCCTACTCCTACGCCTACGCCACCCTCGGCCCAGGCTAGAACCTGCGGGGCGCGGCATTCATTCCGGGGCCCGTACGGGCTTCCGGATCAGCTCTCCGGGGTGGTT
>NZ_JBEZJZ010000070.1:0-42336 GCF_040651455.1 Streptomyces sp. NPDC048483 | reverse complement strand
AGATACGCGCAGACCTCCACCAGGCACTACTCGAACTCGCCTGCTCCATCATCTGCTTGCGACGACTACGAACCGCATTCTGAAACGATCAGTTACAGCCTCCCGTTGGGCCTCGGGTCGACCTTGCTGCCCGGTGCCGGACAACTTCGAGGGAATGAGTTCACAGCAGAAGCGTCGGACCCTGAGGCTTCAGGAGGGCATCGACCGGAGGATGACCCACAGGCAACTGGTGGAGCTGTTGCAGGGAACAGCCCCTGGCCCTCAGTGAACTGCTCCAGTCGTTCCGCGTCGCCGAGAGCACGACGTAGCGGGCCTCTCAGGCGCTCTCGGAGCCCGTGGCGTGGCTGATCAGAGCCTTGGTGCTGGCGGTGCTGGCGCCCACTGGCTGCTCTGACGGGGGCTACGGCGACACCTGCCTCCCTCGGGCGGGGTGTCGCCTTGGCGGCGAGTACCGCGTCCATGCGTTTAGTGATCGTTTATTGAGGCTCGGCAGAGTGTGAGGTGTCGGGAAGGATTCTTCGCAGGGGACGGTATGGCCAAGTTGTATCTGGAGAAGCTCAAGTGCGTCACGGCTGAGGGCTGGAGCGGCTTCGATGAGCCGAGGCTTGTCGTCCAGGATCGCGGCACTGTGTGGAATGGGACGGTGCTGGGAGACCGGATGTACACCGTCAAGTATGACTGCGACTTCACGGGAACGATTGCTGTCTCTCTCTGGGAGGACGGCGGCCCGGACAGGGATGACAGGCTCGGGAAGCAGTGGATTACGGATACGCCTGGTGAACGCAGTCTGCACTTCAGGGCGGATGGTGCTGAGTACAACCTGCTGTATGCGGTGGAGTGAGTAGCTCGCACTGCGCTGCCGTGATGTGCAGGTGGTGCTGCGAGGGGTCCTTGCCGGTGAGGGCTCTCTCAGCTTGTCACGGCGGGCTCAGGCTGCGGAGGATGCGCGGGCTCGGTGGGCGAGGTCGTTGCATTGCCGGCGGCGCCGGGCCCGGCGCCTGGCGGACGAGGCGGTGGCGATCTGACGTTGGACATGCGGAAGCGAGGACTACGTCCGCGACGTCACTGGCATGCCGATCGAGGTTGTTCGTGAGAATACGCCGGGTGTTGAGCGTGGACGATGAACTCCGCCCGTTTCTCGGGGACTTGGGCGCAGTCGCAGTGCTCCAGTACGCGTGCTTCCAGAGCGTCCAGCGACTTGAGGGAGTAGTCGAAGGGGAGTCATCGCCGACCAGAACCTTCTCCAACAACAGCAGTTGATACGGCGGATCGCCGATCCAGTTCTGAAGCAGTTGCCGCGGGGAGTTCTCCGGCTCTGTCTCAGTGACCATGGTGAGCATGCGGAAACTGTAGGGGCGAGCACCGACAGCACCGGTTTCGACATGTGGTGAGCCGGCGGGGTTTGCACCCGAGAAGGAATGGTCGAATGACAGGGCGCCTGTCGCGCCTGCACTGATCATTCCTCAGCAAATTCGCAGCAACATGCATTTCTCACGGGTTCTTCATGACAGACGTGACTGTTTGCCGCCCCTGCGCCATGACAGCGTCATACCTGTCACCAGAGCCGAGGGAGTGCGATGAACAAGGGTTACGCCGTCTTCTGCGACGCCGACCGGCAGTTCTACGACGCTCCCCACCGGCTGTCGGCGACCGGCAAGGGGCGTGGAGCTCCCTACGCGACGCTGAGCCGGGAGCTGCCGGAGGGCTGGCAGCGCCACCGCTCGGGCGACTGGCTGGCGTTCCGGCCACTGGACCGTGAACTCCCCAGTCAGGGCTGGAAGATCCATATCTCGGCCTGCCTGGACAACGCCGAAAGGGTGCTGGCGAAGGTCTGGGACTACTGCGTCCCGCGCTCGGTGGCCTTCAAATGCATACCGAGCCGGTATCTGCTGCACACCCGCAACGCCAAGTACGCCGACCGCGGCGCCAGCGGAAAGTTCCTCACCGTCTACCCGGCCGACGATGAGCAATGCCGCCTCATCGCCGAGGAGTTGGACGAACTGCTCGCCGGCGAACCGGGGCCGTACATCCTCAGCGATCTGCGCTGGGGCGCCGGTCCGGTGTATGTGCGCTACGGCAGCTTCACCGAGCGGCACTGCTACGATGACAGGGGCGAACTCCGCCCCGCGATCGAGGACGACCACGGGCGCCTGGTCCCCGACCTCAGAGAGCCCGCGTTCCGCGTCCCGGAGTGGGTCACCCTCCCGGATTTCCTCGAGCCGCATCTGGCCGCCCGCTCTGCCACCACCGTCGCCGACCTGCCGTACAAGATCGAGCAGGCGCTGCACTTCTCCAACGGCGGCGGGGTCTACGTCGGCCGGGATCTGCGGACGGACCAACGGGTGGTGCTCAAGGAGGCGCGGCCGTACGCCGGACTGGCCGCCGATGAGGCAGATGCCGTGACCCGGCTGGAGCGCGAGCGGGACGCGTTGAAGAGGCTGTCGGGGCTCGGCTGCGCCCCCGAGGTGCACGACTGGTTCACCCTCGGCGACCACACCTTCTTGGTGCTGGAATTCATCGAAGGCCGGCCGCTGAACAGCTTCTTCGCGCACCGCCACCCGCTGATCGAGGCTGATCCGACCCCTGATCGGCTCGCGGAGTACACCCAGTGGGCCATGCGTGTGCACGGTCTGGTGGCCGACGCGGTCAAGACGATCCACTCCCGTGGCGTCGTCTTCAACGATCTGCATCTGTTCAACATCATGATGTCCGAGGACGAGTCCTCCGTGGTGCTCCTGGACTTCGAGGCCGCTGCCGTCGACGACGAATGCAGCCGCCAGGTGATCGCCAACCCGGGCTTTGTCGCCCCCGCGGACCGCAGGGGTTTCGACGTCGACCACTACGCCCTGGCCTGCCTGCGCCTGGCGCTGTTCCTCCCGCTCACCAGCCTCTTCGCGGTGGACCGCGGCAAGGCGGCACACCTCGCGCAGATCGCCGCCGCGCAGTTCCCGGTGCCCCGCGACTACCTCGACGAGGCGGTGGCCGAAATCCTCCGGGGCCGCCAGCCGGCGAGCGGCTCCGGCCACACGGACCGGCGCGGGGGAGCGGACTACTTACCCGTAGCCCTCGGCGACTGGCCGCACAGCCGCGACTCCATGGCCCGCGCTGTGCTCGCCTCGGCCACTCCCGAGCGGGAGGACCGCTGCTTCCCCGGCGACATCGCCCAGTTCGCCACGGCAGGAGGGGGCACCTGCTTCGCCTACGGGGCGGCCGGGGTGCTGTACGCCCTGGCGGAGACCGGCGCGGAGCGCTGCCCGGAGGCGGAGGAGTGGCTGCTGCGCAGGACGAAGACCCCCGCGCCCGGCAGCTCGCTCGGCTTCTACGACGGCCTCTCCGGCGTCGCCTGGGTCCTGGATCGGCTCGGACACCGGGAACGGGCCCTGGACCTCATCGACACCATCGAAGCCCAGAGCCGGCAGGACATCGCACCGGACCTGCACAGCGGACTGGCCGGCCTCGGCCTGGCACTCGACTCTCTGGCCCACACCACCGGCGAACGCTTCCTTGAGGAGCGTGCCCTGCACTGTGCGCAGCTCGTGGCCGACAAGCTCCGCACCGCCGCGCCGTCGGCCGAAGGCGGTGCGCGGCCCCGCGCCGGGCTGCTGCACGGAGACAGCGGAGCGGCACTTCTCTTCCTGCGCCTGTACGAGCGCCGCGGCGACCCCGCGCTGCTCGATCTGGCCGCCGACGCCTTGCGTCGGGACCTGGCCCGGTGTGTCCGCGGCGCGGGCGGCGCACTCCAGGTCGACGAGGGCCGGCGGACCATGCCCTACCTCGGCGCCGGCAGCGTCGGCATCGGCATGGTGCTCGACGACTTCCTCGCCCACCGTCCGGATGACGCCTTTGAACGGGCGCGGGCCGAGATCGTGCAGGCCGCCCAAGCCAAGTTCTATGCCCAGCCCGGCCTGTTCCGTGGCGCGGCGGGCATGGTGCTGCACCTCAGCCGCACCACGGCCGGCGGCCCCGGCACCCACGCCGCCGATCTCCGCCGCCAGATCGACTCCCTTTCCTGGGGCGCCGTCCCCTATCGAGGGCACCTCGCCTTCGCCGGGGAGCAGATGATGCGGCTCTCCATGGACCTGAGCACCGGCACCGCCGGATGTCTGCTCGCACTGGGCAGCGCGCTGCACGACACACCCGTGCACCTGCCCTTCCTCCCGCCGCCACGGCGGTCCTGAAGCCGGCCCCGTCCGGGGCCGATCGAGAAACATCCCCGTCCCCATGAATGAGAGGAACCACCATGACCCTTCTCGACCTGCAGACGATGGAAACCCCCAAGGCCGAGGCCACGGAGGAGCTCCACACCGGCAGCCGCGCCAGCCTGCTGCTCTGCGGCGACAGCAGCCTGAGCGTCACCACCTGTAACTGACTCTCCGGCGCCACGGAGCTTCGGAATCCGTAGCGCGAAAGTCATGGGCGAGCCCCGGGCGGCAACACCGTCCGGGGCCTGCCACAGCCACCCGTGTACGTCCCTTGGAGGCGAGGTCCCCACCCCTATGCCCCGTACCCCCCGGCCCCCGTCGGCCGCCCGGCGCAGGCCGGACGCGGGTGTCCGCTCTGTCCTGACCGGAGCCTTTCGGCACAGCCCCGCACGCGCCACCGCCGTCTGCCTCTTCAGCGTGGCGTCCGCGGGTTCCGCCGTCGCCCTGCCCGCCGTACTCGGTCACACTCTCGACCTCGTGCTCGGCGCACGTCCGGGCCTCCACGGTGCGCTGGCCCTGTGTGCCGCGCTGCTGCTCGCGGAAGTGTTCCTCGACGCACTGGTCGCGCTGACCGGCGGCGTCACCACCGCCCGCAGCACCGCCTGGCTTCGCAGGCGCGGAATCGACCATCTGATGTCCCTGGCACCGCACCGTGTCACCGACCGCTTCACCCCCGGTGACCTGGTGACCCGCCTCACCGGAAACGCCGCCGACGCCGGGACCGCACCCACCACCACGGCCAGCGGTCTCGCCGCCCTGGTCACTCCGGTCGGTTCCTTGATCCTCCTGGCCCTCACCGACATCTGGCTGGCCGCCGTGTTCCTCGCCGGGCTCCCGCTGCTGACTCGGCTGCTGCACGTCTTCGCCCGCGGATCGTCCGACAGCGTCCGGCGCTATCAACGCGCCCAGGCGGACATCGCGACCCGGCTCGTCGAGGTGCTCGGCGGCGCCCGGACCATCGCCGCGGCCGGAACCGCGGAGCGTGAGCAGGCCCGGGTCCTGGCACCGCTTCCCGAACTGGGCGCGCAGGGACGGCACATGTGGCAGGTATACGGTCGCGCCGTGGTCGGCAGCAGCATCCTGGTGCCGCTGCTGACCACCACCGTCCTCGCCGTCGGCGGACTCCGGCTGGCGTACGGCGGCCTGTCCGTCGGCGAGCTGCTGGCGGCCTCCCGATACGCCGCCCTCACCGCCGGACTGGGCGGGGTGGTGGGACAGCTCAACACCCTGGTGCGCAGCCGCGCCGCGGCCCACCGCATCGGCGAACTGCTCGCCCTGCCCGCGGCAGCCCACGGCTCCCGGCCGCTGCCCGCCGACGGCTGCGGCCGGCTCGAACTGCGTGCGGTCACTGTCGTCCGCGGCGGTGCCCCCTCGCTGCACGGCATCGACCTGGTGGTGCCAGGGGGCACGACCATGGCTGTCGTCGGGCACTCGGGGTCGGGCAAGTCGCTGCTCGCCGCCGTCGCGGGACGGCTCACCGACCCTGACGGCGGACAGGTGCTGCTGGACGGCGTACCGCTCGGCGAGGCCGATCCGTCCCAGCTGCGCCGCGAGATCGGCTACGCCTTCGAACGCCCCGCCCTGTTCGGCGCCACCGTAGGGGCCGCCATCGGCTTCGGCCCCTACGAGCCCCCGGCCCATGCGATCGAGGCCGCCGCCCGCGCGGCCGGTGCGGACTCGTTCGTCCGGCTGCTTCCGGACGGATACCGCACGCCGCTCGCCGGGGCCCCGCTGTCCGGAGGGGAGGTCCAACGCCTCGGCCTGGCACGGGCCTTCGCCCATGCCGGCCGTCTGCTCATCCTGGACGACGCCACCTCCAGCCTGGACAGCGTCACCGAACTCCACGTCAGCCGGGCCCTGGTGCATGACGTAAGGACCGGCAGCCGGCTGCTGATCGCCCATCGCGTCTCCTCCGCCGCCCGCGCCGATCTCGTCGCCTGGATGGAGAACGGCCGACTGCGCGCCGTCGCCCCGCACGACCGTCTCTGGGCGGATGCCGACTACCGAGCGGTCTTCGCCCATACCGACGACGCGGACTCCCGGACCGCCGCATGACGACGCCGACGGCACGACTGCAGCCCCGGGCGATGCGCTTTCTCCGCCGCCGGACCCGCGTACTACTGCTGCTGGCCGGCTGGTCACTGCTGGAGTCCGCACACACCTTCCTCAGCGGCTATGGCGTGGCAAAGGCCCTGGACCAGGGCTTTCTGGCCGGCGATACCGGCGTCGGGCTGGCCTGGCTGGCCGTCTCCGCGCTCGCCGTCGTTGCCGGCGGCCTGGCCGGCCGAGGGGTCTTCCGCGGCCTTGCCGGCCTCGTCGAGCCGCTGCGCGACAGCCTGATACGTCAGGTGGTGTCGCGCTCGCTGACGCAAGCGGTGGCGCATCCGGCTCGCGCGGCGGACAGCGCCGTGGTCTCCCGGCTGACCAACCAGACCGAGATCGCCCGGGACAGCTTCGCCGGACTGGTCCTGGGCGCCCGCTCCTTCGTGTTCACCGCTGCCGGCGCGGTGCTCGGACTCCTGTCCCTGGCCCCCCTGTTGCTGCTGATCGTCATGCCTCCGCTCGCCGCCGGGCTGCTGCTCTTCCTGGCCACCCTCCGGCCGATGGCGGCCCGCCAGCGCGCCTGTCTGCAGGCGGACGAGGATCTGTCGACGCAGTTCGGGACCGTCGCCGAGGGGCTGCGCGACGTGGTGGCCTGCGGGGCGCAGCAGCCGACCGCGGCGCGGGCCCACGGCTTGATCGAGGACGAGGCCTGCGCGGCACGACAGCTGGCGGGCTGGGCCGCCGTCCGCTGTCTTGCGCTCGGCCTGGCGGGCCAACTGCCGATCCTGCTGCTGCTGGTCACCGCGCCCTGGCTGCTGCGGCAAGGACTCACCGCTGGTGTCGTACTGGGCGCGCTGACCTATCTCACCCAGTCCCTGCTGCCTGCACTGCACACCCTGATGAATGCGCTCGGCTCGGCCGGCACCCGGCTGCTCGTGGTCCTCGACCGGCTCACCACCGGCCCCGCCCAGGACCCGGAGGCCACCGCCACCGTAGAGCCGACCCCCACCGCAGCGCCGCTCTCCACCACCACACCGGATCCCGCGCCCCTGGTCGCAGCCCCCTCTCTCGCCCCTGTCCCACCCCTCGTCCCCGCCGCGCCCGGCGGCCCCCGCGTCGAACTGCGGGCGGTGACCTTCGCCTACGGGCCCGCCGCGCAGCCCGTGCTGCACGATCTCGACCTGACCGTCGAACCGGGCGAGCACCTCGTCGTGGTGGGGCCGAGCGGCATCGGAAAGTCGACCCTGACCGCTCTCGTCGCCGGCCTGCTCGAACCCGCCCACGGCGAGATACGCGTGGCCGGCCGCCCGGTCCGCGCAGGATCCGGCCCGTCCCTGCCGCGCGTCCTCATCCCGCAACAGGCCTACGTCTTCTCCGGAACCCTGCGCGAGAACCTGGGCTATCTGTGCCCCGACGGCGCACCGACGTCCGCGTTGCAGACATCATCGGACGCCGTCGGCCTGGGCCAACTGGTGTGCCGGCTGGGCGGATGGGACGCGCAGCTCGATCCGAACACCCTGTCCCAGGGCGAGCGGCAGCTGATCGCACTGGCCAGGGCCCATCTGTCACCCGCCCCGCTCGTCCTCCTCGACGAGGCGACCTGCCACCTCGACCCGGCGGCGGAGATGCGGGCCGAACGCGCCTTCGCGGAGCGCCCCGGAACTCTGATCGTCGTGGCGCACCGGATCACCTCGGCTCGCCGGGCCGACAGGATCCTGGTGCTCGACGGCGCCCGAGCCACCTGCGGCACCCATGACGAACTGCTCGGCCGCTCGGTCCTCTATCGCGACCTGGCAGGAAGCTGGCAGCCGGGGACACGTGAGCGTAGTGCGGGACTCTCCGCAAAGTCACGCCCTCCGGGCGGATGACGCCACTTCGCGCAAGCCGTGAACGCCACTTCGCGCAAGCCGTGAACGCCACTTCGCGCAAGCCGTGAACGCCACTTCGCGCAAGCCGTGACGCGACGTTGCGCAAAGCCGTGACGCGACGTTGCGCAAAGCCAAGGCTCACCAGGAACACAAGCAGCCTGCCTTTAGACCCAGCCTGCCCCCTGCGATATGCGTATGGCGTCCACCCGGTTTCGAGCACCGGTTTTGCGATTGATCGCCGCCATGTAATTACGTACCGTCCCGCTGCTCAGATGCAATTCACGGGCGATCTCGGAGACGGAAGCGCCTCCTGCGGCGAGCGACAGCACGCTCAACTCACGTGGCGTCAGCGGCATGTCGGCGGCCTCGAGGAAATCCGGTGTGAGCGAATGGTCGACATAGCGCTTCCCGGCCGCCACCAGATTTATGGCGTGCAGCAGCCGCGCCGGTGGCGCGTCCTTGTCCACAAAGCCCCGCGCGCGTGCGGAGATGGCCCGGCGTAGGGTGCCGGGCCGGCAGGCACTGACCAGAACCAGCAACGCGCACCCCGGGCCGCCCGGATGGTCCGCCGATGACACCGAACCCGCGCAGTCCACGTCCACGACGCACACCTGCGGCCGGAAGGAACGGGCACGCCCGGGTGCGGTTCTCCAGCAGGCGGCGACAGCGTCGATGCCCTCCTCGTCGCGCAACAGCGCGGTGAGCGCCGAGCGCAGCAGCCGCGTTTCGTGCACCACCAAGACCCGGATCACGTTCGCCCCTTCGTTTCTGTTTTTGCGTGTCTGCCCCGTTGCCGAACGTTGCCCGTGAAACAACAGGCGATGTGCCACTCCATGGGCCTCTGCCGCAGCACACGGTTTCAGCCCCGATCGATGCCCTGCTGAATTGTCACGGCTGGCATTCCCGCCAGATGGACTTTCGTTGGATCTGACTGGAAACCGTGTCATCACGCCCGGATGCTGCCTCGTTCATTCCTTGTCACGCTGACCGGACTCCACAATTCGCATCGTGGACGGTAACCGTTGGTAAGCCCGTCGGTCAGTGCGCGGACGAAGTGGCCACGGCCGATCCACGCGTGCCCGGGGGATGGCGGTGTCGTAGGAACTTCACACACCAAGGGGTCTGCTTCCGGAAAGCGCATGTGACGAAAGACGGAGCGATTCCCGCCATCTGTGCGATGGCCGCTTAGCGGGTTGTTTCCTGCGCCTGTTACGGGTGAGGCGCAGGTGCCAGGTGACCGTTGCTGGGTGGGTCGGCTGCCGGGCCCTTCATGTGGACTTCAGCGCCGGGCCGATGGTCGCCGCGCGCGGGGGCCAGGTCTGGGCAGCGAGGATGCCGAGGGCGTAGGCGCGAGCGACCAGCGCGCACCTGTTGGGAGCGTCCAGGAGGTCCCGTAGGCGGCTCAGGTGGTAGTCGACGGTCTGCCGGGAGAGGTGCAGCGAGGTGGCGATGTCCGCGTTGCTGCGGCCGGCCGCCAGCAGGGACAGAATACGTTCCTGGCTTGCCGTCAGGTCGGGATGGGGCGGGTGGGCGATGCCCTGGTGGGTGATGACCGCCCAGACGCCGGTGGCGCGGGCCGCGCTTCGCCCCACCGTCGTCAGATGCAGCCGGGCCCTGCGCTGCCGACCGTGGGCGTCGATGAGTACGGCGGAGGTCTGGATCCGTCGGCTGCGGCGGACTATCAGGTCGCGCCAGCCGCGCCACAGACCGGCTGATTGCGATACGGGCGCCAGTACGCTGTCGGCCCGGCGGCCGACCAGGTCGGACACCCGGATCTGCAGCAGTTCGGCGGCCGCCGCGTTCGCCTGCTGGATCCGGCCGCCGGCGGAGATCAGCGCGCACGGCAGCCCGCTGTGATCGCGCAGCGCGCACAGGCTTTCCTCTGCCTCCCGGCGCTGGTGGAGTGCGCGGGTGTAGTCGCTGATGTCGATGTAGATGCCGGCCACGCAGGTCTCGGTGCCTTCCTGTACGGGGAAGCGATGACCGGCCGCCTGCCCGCTGCTGCCGTCCGGGCGGTGATAGGTGAGGGTGTGCCGCACCGGTTTTCCGCGAGTGAGCACATCGTTGTCGAGGGCGAGGACCCGTGCGGCGTCGACGGGGGAGTCGACCTCCTCGACGTGCTTGCCGATGATCTGCTCCGGTGTGGTGCCGTACAGGTGGGCGTAGGCGTGGTTCGCCCAGAGGTGGTGACCGCCGGCATCCCGGATGAAGGCCGCGGCGGGGGCCAGGTCGGCGAAGGCGTCGTAACGACGGTCGGCGGCCGGACCGGTGCCCACCTCCACGGCGAGTCCGAGGGAGCGCCCCTGCCGCGGCGCCCCGACGGGCCAGTGCACGTCGAAGAGCCGGCCGTCGAACTGCGCCTGCCAGTGGCTGAGTCCGGCGGCGGACGGGCCGTATGGCTTCTGGCGCACGGTGTCCAGGAAGCGCTGCGCGGTCCCCGTGTCGTCGAAGGCGCCACCGCCGCTGTCGATCACACGCAGCTCACGGTCGGCCTCCCACCAGGACGCCGGAAGGTGCTCGAGCAGCGAATTCAGACCGGTCTCGTCCACAACGACCTCTCTGTGGTGATGAGTTCACGAGTCCAGCGACGGCACGTATGCCGCGCCACCGCCATGCGTATCCGGCGCTCCCCGGGCGCATACGCACTTCTCGGCCGATCTGGGCGCATGTGTCCGGCCTCCGGACGCACTCCCTCCACCGCCATACAGCATCACGGAATCTCCACCGGCTGACCGCGAAGTCCACAACTCTGGCGTTTGCCTGAGTGCGTGAGGCCCGCCGTGGCGCAGCGGGCGGCGCCCGGCTGCTTCGCTTGAGGTACGGCGAACGGACAGCGGATCCGGCGTCGTCGGCCGCCCCGGTCCACCGGTAGGTACGGCCCCCACCCGCCTGTAGAGGAGTCGGATTCCAGTGAGCACTGTGCTGTTCGTGTATGCCAAGGGCGGTCCGCCCTTGGGGTATGCCCTGTCACGGGTCGCCGCGCGGTCGGCAGTGCACCTGCTGGCGCTCAGCACGCTGCCGTCCACCGCAGCCCCGGCCGCCGAGCGGCTGTGCGCCTCGGTGGTGAACCCCGACAGGGCCGAGCGGGACGATCTGGTGTCCTTGATCGTCTCCCGGGCCGAGGCCGTCGGCGCGGACGCGATCGTCACCTTCTCCGAGTACGCGGTCGTCGCGGTCGCCGAGGCCTGTGCGAAGCTCGGCCTTGCCGGGGCCGGCGGATCCAGTGCGCTCGCCCGCGACAAGCGGCTGATGCGCCGCGCCTGGATGCAGCGGGGCATCTCCCAGCCGCGGTTTCGCCCCGTGGCGGACGAGCAGGAGTTCCGCGCCGCGGCCGGCACGCTCTGCCTTCCCCTCTTGCTGAAGTCCGCCTGGAGCGCGGGCTCCACCGCACACCAGATCATTCGCTCCGCCGACGAGATACCGGCGGCCTGGGACCGGGCGAATGCCGTGATGGCCGAATCCGCGGAGCTGGGCTACGCCGAACTCCACGTGGCCGGCGCCGGTGCGGACTTCCTCGTCGAGGAAATCGTTGTGGGCACCGCGGACGGCTGGTTCGGGCAGAGCGGCTGGGGCGACTACGTCAGCGTCGAGGGGGTCGTCGCCGACGGGGAGTTCCGCCCGGTGTGTCTCACTGGCCGGATGCCGACCGTGCCGCCGTTCACCGAGCGCGCCGGCATCACCCCCGCGCCGCTGCCGGACGATGCCCAGCGGCGCATCGTGGCCCTCGCCCGCGAAGCCGTCGACGCGCTCGGCCTGGAGAACTGCGGTACCCACACGGAGGTCAAGCTCGGTGCGGACGGCCGGATGTGGGTGATCGAGACCGCCGCACGTTTCGGTGGCGCGATGACCGTTCCGCAGATCGAGGAGGTCTTCGGCCTGGACCTCATCGGCATGCTCGTCGACCACCTGCTGGGACGCCCGGTCGTATGGCCCGCCCAGGCCCTCACCTCCCAGGAGGCGCGCGGTGCGGCCGGCTCGCTCGTCGTCCTCGCCGTCGACGCCGCCGGTAACGCCTGGCCGGACCGCCGCGTCTGGGATTTCCCGACGGTACGGGACACCCTGCCGGTCAGCGCCGCCGGCCGGCTGTCCGTAGTGGCCGACAACTCGCTCCCGGACGGCGCTCCGGTGCCGGTGTACGACCCGACCGCGGGCGCCAACACGATGGCGGCGCTGTGCCTGCTCTCCGCCACCGACCCAGGAGCCGTGCTCCGCGACTTCCAGGCCCTGGTGCACGCCCTGCCGAAGATCCTGCCCCTTGCCGGCGCCACGGAGGCCCGCTCATGAGCACCACCCTCGTCCCGCCGGCCGCCGCTCCGCGTCCCGTCGCCGACCGCACGGCCGTCGGCCAACACCTTGCCCTGCCACTGTTCCGGAGCCTGGCCGGAACCCTGGCCGGCCATCCGTACCTCAAGGTCGTGGTGGACCGCGTCGAGGACACCTGGCACCTGCTCGACACCGCCGTCCACCCCTTCCACGTCGACTACATCGCCACCCGCGTCCTCGGCATGCAACCGGTGGAGCTGGACTCCTGCCTGGACGCCTTCAACGCCTCCGTCTACATGGCCCCCGACCGCCGCTTCCTGCTGGGAGTGCTCTCCTTGCACACAGACGAGGACACCGAGGGCCGCCGCCGGCCCTTCCTCGTACTGGAGACGACCGAGGCCGACACGATGGACGGTCCGTTGCTGGAGGAGTTCTACACGTGCGTCCGGCACCGGCTCGACGGCCGGCTGCCGCTCCTGCTGAAACCGGCGAACCACGGTCAGGAGCAGGCCCTCGCCCCCATCAGCGACGTCCGGGTGCCGCGGATCCTCAGCCATGAGCTCTTCGGCCATCGCACCCGCACACCACTCAATCCCGGCGAAGCCGCCGGCCGGCTCCGCCACTTCCGTACCACCGAGGAGTACGCGGCCGCGGCCGCCACACTCGGCGGATCCGACATCCTGGCCATGCCGTGCCTGCCGGACGACGTCCCTCGCGTCGCGGGCTTCATCAACACCGCGGCGACCACCCCGCTCTCGCACACCAACGTCCTCGCCTCCGGCTGGGGCATCCCCAACGCCATCGTCCGTGACCTGGACCGGCTCATCGAGGCCGAGGGCCTGGACGGCGGCTGGGTCCGCTACCGGGTCACCGAGGACGACATCAGCCTCGTCCCGCTCGCCCCGGCGGCGGTACCGGCCGCACCGGCCCGGCACCGGCAGCAGATCCGGCTGCGGACGCCGCTGCTGGACGACATCTCGGCGCGACCGCTGCGCCGGCTGCGCCTCGCGGATCAGAACCGCTACGGCACCAAGGCGGCCCACCTCGGGGAGCTCCACCACGTCCTGGAAGCCCGCACCGCCGACCTCACCGCCTTCCACGGGCAGCCGCGACCGCCCCGCCCCGACCTCTACCGGCATCTGGCCGCCCGTCTTGGCACCACAAACCCGGCGGCCCCCAGCGAACTCCGGGCCGCGGCGGCCGACTTCGTGGCCGATACCGTCAGCGCCCCGGACGGCATCGCCCTGCCCTTCGGCCTGCAGCACCGCTTCCTGCTCTCCTCCCCGGCACTGCGCGAGGGCGTCATCCGCCTCAAGGCGGCCCTCGACGGCGACGCCCCCGAGGCCCTGGATCCGCTCTGCCTGCGGCTGCAACAGCTCGTCCGCACCACCGCCCTCCCCGACGAGGTGGCCCGCGAAATCGTCCGGGCACTGCCCATCGGGCCGGCCGCCGGCCACCGTCTCGTGGTCCGCTCGTCCGCCAACGCCGAGGACCTGCCCGGCTTCTCCGCGGCGGGCGTCTACACGTCGGTCACCTCTGTGTACGGCGCGGACCAGCTCCTCGACGCCGTGCGTGAGGTGTGGGCCTCCCTGCTGTCGCCGCGCAGCGTTCGGCTCCGCCATCAGGCGGGCATCTCCCCCGACGACACCTACATGGGCGTGATCGTCCAGCCGTACGCGCCGGCCGCCCTCGGCGGGGTGCTGGTGACCTGCAACCCGACCAGGCGCTCGGACTTCCGCAACGTCTGCCTGAACTGCTCGCCCGGATCGCCCGAGGCCGTCGTCGACGGCACGGCGCTGCCCCTTCAATACCTCTACAACACGGTCGAGGGCGGTGGCCGCACCGTCGCGCTCGGTTCGTCCGGGACGGACCTGCCCGCCGCCACACGGGAGAGGCTGGCGCACCTGGCCCTGGCCGGCCGGCTGCTCCAGTCGCACTTCAGCGCACCGGACGTGGACCGTCCGCTCGACATCGAGTGGCTGATGACCGATCAGGGCGCGTTCCACCTGGTCCAGATCCGCCCCTACGCACGATGAGCCGCCGCAGCACCCACCCAGGCAGCGCCGGTACACCGCGGACCGTGCCCCGGCCCCTGACCCCACGGGCCCGCCGGATCATCCGCCTGAACAACGCCTTCCAGCTGCTGTTCAACCTCCTGTGGTGGATGCCGGTCTTCTACGCCTACCAGCGGCAGGCGGGCCTCTCCGACGGACAGATCTTCGGCATCCAGAGCATCTACTACATCGCCTTCTGCCTGTTCGAGATTCCGACGGGACTGGTGGCCGACCGCATCGGGGCCCGCAACTGCCTGCGCGCCGGTGCCGTGGTGATGACCGCGGCGAACCTTGCCCCCCTCCTCGCTCCCACGTACACAGGTTTCCTGGCGCACTTCCTGGCGATCGCCGCCGGACGCTCCCTGACCTCCGGTGCCGCCAGCGCCTACCTTTACGACAGCCTGCACGCCCAAGGCGCGGGCGAGCACTACCTGAAGGCCGAGGGACAGGCGAGGGCGTGGGGCCTGGGCGCGAAGGTGCTGTGCTGGCCGCTGGTCGGCCCGCTCATGGACCTCGTGCACGGCGCACCGTACGCACTGAGCGCCGGCAGCGCCGCCGGCTCGCTCCTCTGCGCCCAGGTCCTGCCGGGCCGTGCCCCGGCCCCGCACGTCGCCGCCCCGCGCCGCCGCCCCGCGGCCCTGCACGACGCCACGGCGGCGCTGCGCACCCTACGCGCCACCCCGTGGCTCGCCCTGGTCATGGTCCAGGGAGTAGCGGTCTTCACCCTCTCCCGGCTCTGCCAGGTCAACCTTTTCCAGCCGGTGCTGCTGAACCACGGCATCGGCGAGAGCTCGCACGGCGCGGTACTGGCCGCCATGACCGTCGCGGAGGCGGTGGCCTCGGCCCGCCCGCAGTGGCTCACTTCGCGGCTGCGGCCGGCGGCATGGGTGACACTGCTCAGCCTCGCGATGGCCGGGACACTGGCGGGTTTCGCCCTCGGCGGCCCGTGGACCGTCGTCGTTCTGCTCTGCCTGTTCGCCGCCGTCTGCGGCTTCACCTACCCGCTCCAGCGCAAGCTGGTGAACGATGCCATTCCCCCTGGCGCACCACGTGCCACCCTGCTCTCCGTCGAGAGCATCGTCGACCGCGCCGTGTGTGCCCTGGCGGCCGTGGCCGCGGGTGCCTACCTCGCGGCCGGCCGGCTGGACGCCCTGCTGTGGCACAGCGCCCTGCTGACCGGCGTCCTGATGGCCGTCTGGCACCTGGCCGTACGACGCTCTGCCCGGTCCCGTGCCCGCAGGCTGACTGCCGAAATGCGCTTCGTGCCGCGTGAGGGGCGCCCTGCTGCGGTGCGGTGAAGAGGGTCACCTCGTGCCGCGACTTCGCCGGTCTCGACCTTGGTCACAGTTGGCGTGGCGAGGTGACAGCTGTCTCGGCTCGGCACACTGAGCCGCACATGGCCGTGGGCTGCTAGGTTGCGTCCAGGCGAACGCGTGTACGGAGGCTGTGCTGTGATCGGGCTGGGAGCACTAGCGGGGATCGCGGTGGTGGAGCTCGGCATGGTGCTGACGCCGGGGCCGAACATGATCTACCTGGTCTCCCGCTCGATCGCCCAGGGCCGACGGGCGGGGCTGATCTCGCTGGCCGGGGTCTTTCTCGGCTTCCTGGCCTACCTCTTCGCGGTGTCCGCCGGTATCGCCACCGTCTTCGCGCTGGTGCCGGAGATCTACCTGGCGATCAAGCTGGCCGGAGCGGGCTACCTGCTCTGGCTGGCCTGGAAGGCCGTCCGGCCGGGCAACCGATCCGCTGTCGCGACCCAGGAGTTGACGCAGGACGGGGCCCGCAAGCTCTTCCTGATGGGCTTCCTCACCTGCCTGCTCAATCCCAAGGTGGCCGTCCTCTACATCTCGCTGCTGCCGCAGTTCGTCGACCCGACGCGCGGCCATGTCGGCCTGCAGGGGCTGCTGTTGGGGCTGACCCAGATCGCGGTGGGGGTCGCGGGCAACGCGTTCTTCATCGTGACGGCCGGCTCCGTCGCCGGGTTCTTCGCCCGGCATCCGCTCTGGCAGCGCCTGCACCGGTATGCGATGGGCACCGCGCTGGCGGGCTTCGCCGTCAGGATCGCCACCGAACGAACGGGCGCGGTGGTCGCCCTGCGCTGACAGCTGACAGCCGACAGCTGGGCGCTGAGGGCGACCACCGCAGGTGAGCTGACCGATGTCAGCCGATGTTACTGCGAGAAGATCTTCGAGAACTCGTACGGCGCTTGCGGGATGTTGGTGCACTTGAACAGGGCGCCGGGGCAGGCGTTGGCGTCCCGGCCGATGAGAGGGCTCGATCCCTTTGCGGGCGATGCGGTGGGTGATGCCCCGGCTTCGAAGCCATGGACCAGTGGTCGCAGAGCCTGGCTGTCATGGAGGTTGGCCGCGGAGACACGGAGGGACAGTGGCAGTCCGTTCCGGTCAGTGATCAGGTGGATTTCCGATCCCGGCTTGCCGCGGCCGGTCGGATTCGGTTCCGTCAGCGGCCCCCTTGCCGTCCCCCATTCCCCTTGGCAGGGAAGGGTGCCGGCCCACAGGACGGGCCCGGTAGTGTGCTGGGCTATGGGAACTGGGGGGACGAGGAACCAAGGACCGGGCACCGAACGGTTATGGCGTGCACGTCCGCCGCTGCACGCCGATGCCACGTACGACGCTGTCGTCGTCGTACCGGGGATAATGGGTAGTGAACTGCGCGACGCCAAAGATGGACGACTGCTTTGGGGGCTCAACCCGCGCCTGCTGGAGCAGGCATGGCGGAACTCGCAGATGTTTCAGGAGCTGCGCCTGACACCGTGGGAACGCGCCGGGACGTTCGGGCGTGTGCGAGCCACCGCCCTGCTCAGGGCCCCAGCCTGGGCGCCGGTCCTCCAGGGTTTCGAACCCTATGCTGCCCTGTGCAGGACTGTGGACGATGCGGTCGCCGACCCACGTGCCGTGCTCACGTTTCCCTACGACTGGCGACTTTCCGTGGAGTACAACGGCCGTCTGCTTGCGCGAGCGGCCCGCCGGCATCTGGAAACCTGGACCGCCACGGCCACCGCCGAACCGGCGCTGCGCAGATTGTGGGAACGGCCTCCGCGGCTGGTTTTCGTGAGCCACTCCATGGGCGGGCTGGTCACCTGGGAGGCTCTGGACCACCACCGTGACCTGGTGCCGGACACACGTACCGTCATCACCCTCGGCACACCGTTTCTGGGCGCGGCCAAGACTGCCGTGGTGCTGAACGGCGACCGCGGGAGCCGTCTCCCGGCCCGCCTGCTTCGGAACCTGCAGGCTCTGGCTGCGACACTTCCCGGAGTGCACGACCTTCTGCCCGACTACCGTTGTGTCGACGAAGGGCTGGAGGTCGTCCGCCTGGACCCACTCATGGTGGAAGCCTTGGGCGGTGACAGGGAACTCGCCGCCGCCGCGATCGCCCGCCAGTCAAGGATGCGAGCACCGGGAGCTGTGGTGATGCCCGACCACCGCGCGGTGGTCGGAGTGGCGCAGGAGACCGTACAGAGCATTCGCATCAGCAGTGCGGTGGTCACAGCCCAATACGAAGCCTTCCTGACCCACTCCGACGGGCGTCTGCGGCGCGACGCCCACGGCATCCCCGAACGTCGAAACCGTCAGGGCGATGGCACTGTCTACCGGGACGCGGCGTGTAGCGGCGCTGTCAAGCCCAGCTACTTTCCAGTGCAGCACGGAGCACTGGCCGAAAACGAGACCGCACTCAAGTACGTGCACGCCGTCCTGACGGAGTACGACGGCCTGATCGGCCCCCCCATGGGGCAGGGCGAGTTGGGTCTTGCCGTTCCTGAGGAGGGCGTGATCGCCGGAGTACCGTGGACGATACGCGTCACCGGCCGGACCGTCCCCGCGGGTGTGAGCTGCGTACTCACCGATGCGGATACCGGACGTCAGGTCGCCAGGGCTCGCCTCGCCGCCCGCGACGGAGAACTGGCTGCCACGGTCACGGCGCCTACCCCCGGCCTGTTCCGGGTTGTGGTCACAGCAGGGGGTATCACGCCGCTCACTCAACTGGTCCTGGCCCACGAACCCGAAGACACCGCAGGGTAAGACACTGACGTGGCCCTTGATGAACTACCCGCGTTCGGGCTGGAGTTCTTCCCTGTCGACCTCGGCTCTTACCGGCACCACGATGACCTCGACACCGCTGCGGAAGTCAGCGCCGTTCAGGATGCCCTGGCGTCCTTCGCGCCGCGCACCGCACTGTGGGAGACACCGCCCTCCGGGCGCGACGCTGGCGCGGTCGAAGAGCGCCTGAGTGACTGGGCCCACCCGGGGCACCCTGCCAACACGTTCCTGTATTGGGTCGGCCATGGCGAGAGCAACGACGACCGAGCCCTGCTCGCCCACGCCGTCAGCCCGATGCCGCTGCTGCACAGCGGCATCACACCGGAGCAGATCCTGGCCTATCTCACTGCGCGGCAGGCCCACCCTGATAGTCGTGATCACTGGGCGATCGTCATCATTGATGCCTGCCGGTCCGACCGCTTCGTTGAACTCCTCAGTGCTCGTGCCCACTTGGCTGCCGAGCGCCCGCACAACTTTCTTCTGGTGGCCACATCCGCCCGGTCCACCGCCGACCTCGGCTCCTTCAGCCGTGCCCTTCATGCGGTCCTCAACACGACGTTCGCCGCCGACGGTGTCATCGACCTTCGAGACCTGGCCACAGAGCTCGGTCGCAACCTGCGCGACTGTCCGGTGCTGCCCCATACCTCAACCGGACGCGCCCTGCTGCGCCGCGCGGTGCCCACAGCAGCCGGCGCCATCACCACGACCTTGGATCTCCTCACCGAGATCCAAGCCGTCATCGATCAGCTCCCGCCGGACGAGCAACGCCATTTCCTCCCCAAGGCGGCCGGCGCCGATCTGGGCGAGCAGTCGTGGCACTTCGAAGGCCGAGAAGAAGAACGCGATGCGATCCTTGGCTGGCTGGACACGGCCAACCAAGGTCTGCTGACCGTTACTGGTGCCGCCGGCGCGGGGAAGTCCGCGCTGTTGGGACATGTGCTCCTCCACTCCCGGCCCCGGCTGCGGGAACTACTCCTGCGTGGTGGCCACCTCAGCCCACTCCCGCCCGGGACTCCCTGCCCTGACGATCCCTTTGACGCAGTGCTTCATCTGTCGGGTGCCACTGCACAGCAAGCCGTGGACCGGCTCGCCGAGGCCGCTGGGCTCGCCGGCCCTCCGAGTGAACTCACCGTCAGTGAACGCATCGACTGGCTCCTCGACCGCCTGGCCCAGCAGCCCGGTCCGTTCACCGTTCTGCTGGACGCGATCGACGAAGCCGCCGATCCACTCCTGCTGGCAGACAGGCTGATCCGCCCCCTTGCAAGCCTGCCCCAGGTCCGCGCGATCGTAGGAACGCGCAGTTCCACTCACGAAGACCCCGACCTTCCCGTTCCTGCTCGCACGGACATCCTCGATGCGCTGTTGCTACCTTCTGGAGGAGATGGCGGAGCAAGCAGGCAACTGGTGGTGGCCCGTGACCCCCATGCCATGTCCCGTTACATCCGCCGCCGGCTCACCCGTGCCACGCAGCGGAACGTCCTGTCTCTCCAACCGTGGCAGATCGAGCAGGCGGCCATCCGTCTGGGCCACAGCGGACAGGAATTCCTCCACGCTCGCCTGGCCGTTCACGAGATCCTTCATGATCCGGCCCAGGTGGACGATCTCGCGCTCCTGCAGACGAGCACACACCGTGAGCTGTTTGCGCGTGCCGTCCATCGGCTCACGGACCGCTCAGCCGCCTTCGGCCCGCTGTTGCAAGCCCTCGCTTTCGCCCAGGGCCGAGGCCTGCCCCTCCGCGACGGCATCTGGGCCTCTGCAGCCAGTGCGCTGAGTACCGACTCACCGACCGTCTCTGACGCGTCCATCCACGCGCTCGCCGATGCCGCCGCACCCTATTTGGTCCTGGACACCGAAGCGGGGCAGACGGTCTACCGCCTCGCCCATCGCACCTTCAGCGAGTTCTTCACCACGAAGGCGGCCGATCACCGCGACCTGCACCATGCCATCGCGCAGGCCCTCACCGCACAGGCCGACGCGCACCCGTCCGGCACTGCGCTGAACCCGTACATCGTCAACCACCTGTCGGCACATGTAGCCCAGGCCGGCCAGCGCGCATGGGAGGATCTCGCTCATCGTCCACGCGTCCTGGACCGCATCGACGTGGTCTCGCTCGTCGCTGAGTTCATGACGCATGCCTTCGGTCGCATCGAAGTGCCCCTTGCCATCGCCGGGGCGATCTCCACTCAGCATCACGCCGCGACAGCACCCCTCGAGGACCGGGCCGGTCTGCGCGAACTGGGCATGGCACTTACCGCAGGTACTTACCAGCCAACCCGGATACACCATCAGGATGGCACCGCCATTTGGTCCGTGAGATGGGCGCACCTCCTGCCCCGGCCCCTCCACCTCACCCTGCACGGCCATGAGGGTGGAGTGTGGGCGGCAGCGCCCTTCACGGCGGCGGACGGACGACGGCTACTCGCCACCGCGGCCGACGATCACACCGTACGCATCTGGGACCCCCTCACCGGACGAGCCGTCGGGCAGCCTGTGACCCACGAGAGCCTGGTGGGGGCGGTGGCGGCGTTCGACGCGAACGGTGGGGGTGCCTTGCTCGCTTCGGCGGACGACGCCGGGACAGTGCGCGTATGGGATCCCCTCACCGGTCGAGACGTTGCGGAACACCAAACCGGTCACGAGGGCTCCGTAACGGCGATAGCCCCTTTCGTCACGCCTGACGGCCGTACTCTGCTGGCAACCGTGGGCGACGACCGCACGGTACGCATTCTGGACCTGCTCACCGGCCGGGTCATCGGGAAGCCGCTCACCGGACACGGGGCCGGAGTGCTGTCCATGGTGGCCTTCACCGGGCCCGATGGCCGAGCCTTGCTCGCCACGGGAAGCAGCGACGGCGAAGTGCGGTTGTGGGACGCACTGCGCGGAAGTCCGGTGGGCAAACCCCTGACCGGCCACGAGCACCGGGTTTGGGCGCTGGTGGCGTTCCACGGACCGGATAATCGACTCCTTCTGGCCAGTGGGAGCCAGGACCACACCGTGCGGGTCTGGGACCCGTTCACCGGCCAGGTCGTGGGGGAGCCGCTCACCGGACACGGGGCCGGAGTGCTGTCCATGGCGGCCTTCACCGGGCCCGATGGCCGAGCCTTGCTCGCCGTCGGCAGCGGCGGCGGCAAGGTGCATATCAGGGATCCGCTGGGCAGCGGCGACGTCGGGTGGCCGCTTACCGGTCACCTGGGCGCGACAGGGGTGGTGGCTGGGTTCGCTGCCCCGGACGGCCGTCCCCTGCTTGCCACGGGGAGCGAAGACCGCACAGTGCGGGTGTGGGATCCACAGACCGAGGAGTCGGTCGGGGAGCCTGTCACGGGTCACGGGACAGGAGTGCTGTCGATGACGGCGTTCACCGCCCCCGATGGCCAACCCCTGCTCGCCACAGGCGACTACGCCGGGACTGTGCGGGTGTGGGATCTGGAAACAGGCCATGCCGTTGGTCGGCGCCTGATCGGCGACCACGGCATGATCGAGGCCATGGTGGCGTTCACCGCGCCCGGCGGCCGCCCCCTGCTGGCCATTGCGATCGACGGACACACCGTCCAGGTCCGGGATGCACTCAGCGGGCAAACAGTAGGACAGCCCTTGACCCATTACGGATCGAACGTCCTGTCGCTGGCCGCATGCACCACCCCCAGCGGTCACCCACTGCTCGCCACAGGCACGGGATACGGCGAGGTACAGGTCTGGGACGCGCTCACCGGCCATGCCGTTGGGCAGCCCCTTATCGGCCATAATGACTGGGTTCGAGCCATGAGCGCGCTGACCGCCCCCGACGGTCGGCGCCTGCTCGCCACCACCGGCAACGACCGAACCATCCGTGTCTGGGATCTGAAGACCGGCGAGGCCGTCGGAAGACCGATGGTGGGTCACAGGAATTGGGTGCGTACCCTTGCGGCCTTCACCGGTGCGGACGGCCGGCTCCTCCTGGCCACGGCAGGCAACGACCGGACTGTGCGGGTCTGGGATCCCTTGAGTGGCCGGGCGGTTGGCCCGCCCCGGAGCAGTCACAAGGGCTCGGTGACCGCCATGGTGGCGTTTGAGCCGGAGGGGGAAGGGCGTGCCCTGCTCGCCACAGGAGGCACGGACACCACGGTGCGGGTATGGGACCCGTGCTCCACCGCGTCATGGACTCTTCCCCTGGGCGTGACAGCTCAGGCGATTGCCTGTGTTGGCAAGAATTTGGCCGTTGCCGGCCCAGAGGGGCTCGTGGCCGTCCGCTGGCGCGGTGACCCAGCGCTTTCCCCAGCAACAGCTCTCCAATGGGAATGAATGCAAGGGACGCACCGCTGCCAGCCTGCGAGAACGGTATTTCCCACTCAACACATTGGAGCACAAAAGGTGGCGTTGGACGGACGCGGCGTCGACAGCGATGACTTCGAGATTCTTGCGGCATACGACAAAGCTCTTTCGGATTTCTCCGGGGCTCTGAAACGCCTTCATGTCCAGTTCGGTGCGCCTTCAGTCGGTGAGATGATCTCGGCGTCTTCGGGTAGCAAACTCGCCGAGGCCGACATCGACGATGCATTCTCCGGGAAAGTCCTGCCGTCGATCGACGTCATTGCGGAGATCGTGCGTGTGCTGAGCGACTGCCCTCGGGTATCCGAAAACGCCTCACCGGTCCTGGGGACCCGACCGGAGCGGATGGAGGAGTGGAAGAACCGCTGGAGAGAGCTGAATCTCCGGCAACGCGGAGTGCAATCCGCGTTGCGGCGTGTACGGCACGCCACCAGGGCCATCGTCACAGCGGCTGTCTCCGAGGCGGAGTCGGTGCGAAGTCAGGCGCACCAACACGCCATGCAGGTCCGGCACCAGGCAGCGGTCGAGGCCGAGCGTGTGATCAGTCATGCCCGCCAGGCTGCGGCTGAAGTGAGTCAACAGGCAGGCCAACTATGGTCCCATTGGGAAACCGAGCTTGAAAGTCTGCGCAGGCAGAGTCACCGGGAGCCGCCCGAAGAACTTCATTTCGCCGGCGAGAGGGTACGCGACATTGTTCGGACCGCGAACAACAGGCTTTCCGAAGCGGATGTGAGGGCCAGGCAGTTCGTTGAGGAAGCGCAGGCGAATCAGATCTGGCCCCCAGATGCAGGCAGTTCTGACGCGCTGCGTCAGTTGCAGGACGCTGCAGAGGATCTCGCCCGTCGAAGACTCCCCGAAGTTGTTGCCCTGCTAGCGCAGCCCGATCATCAAGACATGGACCTTCCTGTCGATTCTGTGGGCACCTTCACGCAGCCAGAGGTGGCTCCGTTGGCCCGCGCCTTCGACGAGGTCTACGGTGTGGCGGTTCGGCAGGCCGCTGAGCAGGCGCGGTTACGGGGGAGCGTCAACGCGATGTTCATCAGCCTCTCACGTCGCAGCCAGGACTTGATTGGGCGTCAGCTATCGCTGATATCTGAGTTGGAGTCCCGCGAGGCCGACCCGGACCAGCTCTCCTCGCTCTTCAAGCTGGACCACCTCGCGACCCGTATGCGCCGCAACGGTGAGAACCTGCTGGTCCTCGCCGGCGAGGAGCCGCGTCGCCGGTGGACGCGCGCGGTGCCGCTGGTCGACGTTCTGCGTGCCGCCGCGTCCGAGGTGGAGCAGTACGAATGCATCGAGCTCTCTTCGGTCCCAGCGGTCGAGGTCGCCGGGCGCGCGATCAACGACCTTGTGCACTTGTTGGCTGAACTGCTGGAAAATGCCACGACGTTCTCGTCGGTGCATACCAGGGTGCGGGTTACCGGTCACGCGCTGCCCGAAAGCCGTGTACTGATCGAGATCCACGACACCGGCATCGGCCTGTCCCCCGAGGCCCTGGCCGGCATCAATGAACGGCTGGCCAGCCCGCCGGAGGTCGACGTCTCGGTCTCCCGCCGCATGGGCCTGTTCGTGGTCGGCCGCCTGTCCCTGCGACACGGCATCCGCGTCCAGCTTCGCCCGTCAGACTCCGGCGGCACGACTGCGCTGGTGATGTTGCCTGTCGATGTCGTTGCTTCGCCTACGGAGGCAACAGACCGGTGAAGCGACCGTGGAGCTGGCCTTGTGACTGTTGCCAACAACTGCGACGGCGAATGCTGCGCAGACAGCGCCTCGCCGGAGCACCCGACACGCAACCACCCACACCAGACGACGTGGCCGCTGATCCTGCTGACCCGGTGACCACAGACAACCCGTGCGGCTGCCCGCATCGCCGTGCTGTCGGGGGAGCGTCGTGCGGGGGAGCGTCGGGGGGGAAGCACACCGGGCAGCAACGGGGCGACGACGAGCTTCGCGCCCTGGTGGCCGCCGTCGCGCGCCGCGCCGGAATCTCCACGGACACGATGCCTGCGGCCACCGGCCGCGCCTTGCCGCAACGGGCCCTCGGGTCGGTTGCTGTGTGCCGTGTGCAGCGCCGACAACGAGCGTGAGCGGGCCGGCGCTGTGGGGCACCGGCCCGCTCACGGTGGAAGCCGCGGTCGTCGTGTGGTCAGCCGAGCGGAAGCTGCAGGCCGGCGTCGTTTCCGTTCGGCGAGCTGACGGTGGTGGTGCTGCCGTCGGTTTCGGTGAAGGAGTACAACCGGTCGCGGCTGTTGACGACGAGCGCCAGGCGGTGACCGTCCGGCAGGTCGTAGACGGTGGGCTGGAGCCGACAGCTGTGACCGTTCGAACTTCGCCGGGCGGCGGCCATGAGGGACTTGCATGCGGCCAGCGAGATCTGTCCGAGTGTCACAAGGCGTTCCCGTTCGGCAGCTTCGGTTTCCTGGGCGATTTTGCGGCTCTGTGCGCTGGACCGGATGCGCCGGCTCAGGACAGCATGTTGACCTTGTACTGCATGATCCGGTAGTTCTTCGGGTCGTACCACTGACTGACGACGATGTGGAAGTTGCCGAACGTCGAGCCAGGGATGACGAACCCGCCGTACGGGCTGGCGACCAGGTTGGCCACCTCCTGCCCCGGGGCGCAGGGCAGGATCATCGTCTGCTCCAGCGTCCTGGTCAGGTCCGAGGTCGGGAGCGGGAAAACCATCGCCCGGATCGACAGCGGGTTCATGTTCAGCCACGTGAGGACGTACTTGCCGTCCATTGCGCGGAAGCAGATCTCGCCCCACTTGCGGGCGCCGAAGACCGTCGTCGGGGGCGCACCCCACCGCCAGTCACCGTCGGCGTAGCCCCACGGCTCGTAGGCGTCCGCGTTGCCGAGGCTGTCCTTCCGCACCCGGTGCAGCAACATCCCCGATTCGACCTCGCGGTTGAAGACCGTGGACAGGACGTAGCAGTAGTCACCCTCGGCCACCGCGTAGGTCTTCTGCTGGAACTGGCCGCCGTGCAGGTCACCCGGCCACTGGCACAGGTACTCCCAGGTCTCTCCGTTGTCGGTGGAGCGCCAGAAGTCCGTGTGGTGGGTGTCGTAGATGACGCCGCGCATGAGGTGCATATACATGACGCCGTCGACGACGAACACATCGGACGGGATTGCCGTCGTGGCCTTGTCCCCGACCGGGGTGTGCGGCTCGTCGACCAGGCTGTTGGCATGGTCGCCGCCGACGCTGCCGTCGATACGCAGATTGTTCACGTCCGCACTGCTGGAGCGCAGGCCGACCGGGGCGCGCCAGTCGTCCGCGGGCTCGCCCGGCTGCGGTACGTGGTCGCCATTGAAGGTGTCGCCGCCGACGAAGAGCATGGTGCCATTCGGGCACAGTACGGGGATGCCGAGGTCGGTCCACGGCGAGGCCAATGAGCCGGTCTCGGCCGGGCCGCTCAGGTTCTTGATCTTGGTTGCGAGGGTGGGGCTGGTCGGGTCGCCCGGCCCGCCGGCCATCGCTACCTCGGTACCCGAACCGACGACCCCCGCCCCCACTGCGACGCCTACGCCGATGCCGATCTTGAGGAGCTTACGACGGGAGTATCCGCTGGTCGTCGGGTCCTTCTCGTCCGATGGACGTGTCATTCTGTCGATGCCTTTCAGAGTCGAGTCGCTCGTAACAGGAGCGCGCCCCTCGCCAAGGGCAGCGGCACCGAGAGGGGCCCGGCCTTCTGCGGTAGCGCGGGAGCTTTGGAGGAATCCAAGGATGGACTGGACGGGTCTGTTCCCACGGGTCTGTTCCCGTACAGCGACGGCCAAGTCGCGTGTGGCGCTGAGTAATGATCGGGAGTGCGGCTTCTCCGCGGTGCATCAGGCCGACAGACAGGCTCTGGGCAGGCGTCCGCGCAGAAATCTCACACATCTCCCTTGCATCTGTGGTGCGTTATCCCTTCGGTAGGAGCCGCACGCCTCCCTGCGCGGGGCGCGGCGCCCGGTGAGGCCGGTTCCGTAGTGCGGTAAACGACCGACGCGGGGCAGCCTGCCTGCATCGGACGGTGTCGACGCTAACCCCCGCCGATGAAATGGCGATGACACGACGATGATTCCGCTGGTGGCAGCCAAGAGTGTGATCTGGCTGGTCATCGCCGCCCACACCCAGCTCCGGCTCGTTGGCGAGGGCGCTGCCGACCGGCGACGGCCGAGCCCGTAACGAGGCGCTGGCCGCGGCCCTGGACGACCTCGGGCCCGGCGGTCGCGGAATTCGGGGCGCAGGACGATCCAGTCCATCGAGCCGTCGGGCTTGATGACCTGGCGCTTTTGAAGGCCGAGGTGTCGTTCTCCCGGTAGACCTTGGTGAAGGGCCCCAGCGCAGGCGGATCCTGGAGTCCTCGGCGCCTTCGAGCTGGCGGTCGACTTCGGCTTCCAGGCCGAAGCGGTCGGAGGAGATGCGGAGGTAGGCGCCGGGGCGCTTCGGGGCGTAGGCGGCGAGGTGGTCAGGGCGGTGTTGGGTGACCTGACCGCCCCGAGCATGTACGGGGACGTCCGGCCGCTGCGACCCGCGTGAGCGCGGTGGGCAGGATCACTGCCCCGGCGCTCATGAATACCCCGCCCCGCACCAGTTCGCTCTGCGAGGCGGAGCCGGTGAGGTCGCGCTCGGCCGCCGTGATGACTCCTCGTCCGCGTACTCCGCCGGGTCGAGCGACCGCTGCCCGCTCCCACGCTCTCGCCACTGGTGGATGCGCTCAGGGCCGTCAGACGGTGGGACCAGTCCCACCGGACCGACCGACGGGGCACGCTCGCCCCCGGCCCCGGCTGCGAAGTGCACGGTGACCAGGGCGCCGTCCCGGATGAAGACGCCCATGTCACGCAGCCGCTCCAGGCTCTGGCTGTCCGCGGGCGGACTGCGTGTCGGGACCACTACCGCTGGGACGACCGCCCCACCCGACGACGCTGCCCCACACCTATCCGAGCGAGCTCTTCATCACCTGGGATGTCTTGCCTCCGGGCCGATGTACTGGTCGGCCCAGGCACTGATGATGTGGGCGGCTCGCTTCGCTTGTCCTCGTGCGGTCAGGAGATGGTCTGCTCCTTCGAGCGAGACGAAGCTTCGCGGGTGTCGTGCCTCGCGGAAGATCTCCCCGGCGTTGTCGATGTCAACGGTGTTGTCGGTAGGCGAATGCAGGACGAGGAGCGGCAGGTTCAACTCGCCGATCCGGTCGCGCAGGTGAGCACGGCGGACGTCTTCGACGAAGGCGCGCTTGAGGACCAGGGTCCTCCCGCCGACGAACCACTCGTGCGACCCTTCGCTGAGCACACGATCCATGACCGCGTCGTACTGTCGCTCGACGTGGCTGGGGTCGACAGGCGCCCCGATCGTGGCGACCGCGCGGACGCCGGTTGCCTCGGCCGCTGCGGCCAGGACTGCGGCGCCTCCCCATGAGTGCCCCACCAGCAGGTCTGCTGGAGTCCCTCGCTCCGCCATCAGATGTGCTGCACGGACCGTGTCCTGGACCTTGATGGTGAAGGAACCGTCCCCCCAGTCGCCGTCGGAGTCTCCGACCCCGAGGTTGTCGTAGCGCAGCATTCCGATCCCCTCGCGTGCCAGCTGCTTGCTGACGCGCGAGGCGGCCGGCGAGTCCTTGCCGAGTGTGAATCCGTGCACGAAGATCCCCCAGCCTCGGATCTCGCCGTCTGGCAGATCGATCGCTCCGGCCAGTTCGGGACCGACGACGCTCGGGAATCTCACTTTTTCGGTCATGTTGTGATCACCTAGGCATGGACTGTTCGTGGGGCAGGGGGACGAGGGCGACACCGGCTGGTGCCACGCGCGTGCTCCGAGCAGTAGAGCAGTGAGCGCGGTGTTTGTCGCTGTCGGCGCGTCAGGCGGTCGGCTTCTGCACGGAGGCCGGCTTGGTGGTGAGCAGTGCAGTGATCTCATCGGCGAGGTGCGGGCCGAGCTCGCCCCAGCCGTCCTTGTAGCCGTAGACGCCGGCCAGGGTGCGGGCTTCGTAGTCGCCGTTCATGATCTCGATGTCGGTAGCCGTGATGAGTGCCGGGTGGGCGACGCCGACGGCCGCCGAGACCTTCATCAGCTCCTTGCGGAGGGTGCGCAGGTAGACAGCGGCTCGGGTGGCCTTCGAGGTCGGGTCGAGGCCGCGGGCCAGCCACGGGTTCTGGGTGGCGATGCCGGTGGGGCACTTATCGGTGTGGCATTTCTGCGCCTGGATGCAGCCGATCGACAGCATCGCCTCACGGGCCACGTTGATCATGTCGGCACCCAGAGCGAAGGCGACCGCGGCGTTCTCGGGCAGGCCGAGCTTGCCGGAGGCGATGAAGGTCAGGCTGTCGGTCAGCCCCAGCTCGGCGAAGGTGCCGTAGACCCGGGAGAAGCCCATCCGGAAGGGCAGCGATACCGAGTCGGAGAAGGTCAGCGGCGCCGCCCCGGTGCCGCCCTCGCCGCCGTCGATGGTCACGAAGTCGACGCCACGGTCACCACGTGCCATCAGCGTGGCCAGCTCCTGCCAGAATTCCATCTCGCCCACCGCGCTCTTGATCCCGACCGGCAGACCGGTCTCGGTGGCGAGCAGTTCGACGAAGTCGAGCATCGAGTCGACGTCGCTGAACGCGGTGTGCCGCGACGGGGAGGCGCAGTCCTTGCCGAGCGGGATGCCGCGGATCTCGGCGATCTCCGGGGTCACCTTCGCGCCCGGCAGCATCCCGCCCAGCCCTGGCTTGGCGCCCTGGGAGAGCTTGATCTCTATCGCCTTGACCGGGGCGCCGGCGACCACATCCTTGAGCTTGTCGATGTTGAAGCTGCCGTCCTCGTTACGGCAGCCGAAGTAGGACGTACCGATTTGAAGGATGAGGTCGCCGCCGTTGCGGTGGTACGGCGAGAGGCCGCCCTCTCCCGTGTTCTGCATCGTGCCCGCCAGCGCCGCCCCTTTGTTGAGCGCTGTGATCGCCGCGCCGGAGAGGGATCCGAAGCTCATCGCCGAGATGTTCACCACGCTCGCCGGCCGGAACGCCTTGGCGCGCCCGCGCGGCCCGCCCAGCACCTTGGCCGAGGGCAGTGGGGCCTGTGGGTCGTGTGCGTCGGGCAGCGTGCCGGCGAACGTGCGCTGCTTCACGTAGGCGTGTCCCTGCATGTGCTCAACGTCGTTGTCGGTTCCGAACCCGAAGTAGTTGTTCTCCCCCTTCGACGACGCGTAGATCCAGGTGCGCTGGTCGCGGCTGAACGGGCGCTCCTCGTCGTTGGAGGTGACGATGTACTGCCGCAGCTCCGGCCCGATCGTCTCCAACAGGTACCGGGCGTGCCCGATCACCGGGAAGTTCCGGAGCAATGCGTGCTTCTTCTGGACAAGGTCACGAGCGGCCACGAGTGCCAATGCTGTTGCGGTGGCCGTGGCGATGCTCCGGGCGCGCATGAACGTTCCTCTCCTCGATGCTCGACTCCATCGCCAGGCGGTGGACGTCGTCGTGTCGTATCGGGCGTTGGGCGGCGGGCACGACCCAGCGGGCGTCAGCGCCCGTCGGAGAACGCGAAATGATATTAGAGGCCCGCGCGGACAGGTGCGGGGGCAGGGTCGGCGGGTGGAGCGGTCGTCCCAGTGGTGGGCGGTCCAGGTGTGTCGGGGGGGAGTGATCGTAGGCGAATGCAGCGATCGGCCCGCCCCAACTGATTGATCTGGTCCCGGCCTTCGCGGCACAGATCGGTGTGCGGTTGGATGCTCCGGGCGGAAAACGAGGTCCACTTTCATCACATTGGACTTCGCGAAACTGTGATTGGCATCGATACGGTCGCGGTATGCGTATCCACGTCGTAGACGCCTTCACCGACCGGCCGTTCGCCGGCAACCCTGCGGGCGTATGCCTGCTCGATACCGAAGACTGGCCTGAGGATGCCTGGATGCAGCAGGTAGCTGCCGAGATGAACTACTCGGAGACCGCCTTCGCGCGGCCGCTCCCCGCTGGCGACGACGCTGACTGGGAGATCCGCTGGTTCGCCCCACTCGTCGAGACCAATCTGTGTGGCCATGCCACTTTGGCCACGGCCCACACACTGAGGCGGGAGCGTGGGGTTGTCGGTGCGCTGCGTTTCCGGAGCCGGTTCAGCGGCATCCTCACCGCGCATGCGCACGAGGACGGCCGCATCACCCTGGACTTCCCTGCCGCGCCCGGCACTGAAAGCCCGTTGCCGGAAGGCCTGTCGGAGGCCCTGGGGGTGAGGCCGGAGGCCGCCTTCCGCACCGGTGCGCTCGGCGATCTGTTGACCGTCCTGCCCGACGAGGCCACCGTCCGGGCCGTGACCCCCGACCTCGATGTGATGGCCGACATGACCCGCCGCGAGGGCCTGCGCGGCGTCATCATCACAGCCCCGGCACCCAGTCCTGGCCTGGAGTACGACTTCGTCTCCCGCTTCTTCTCACCCGCCGAGGGCATCCTCGAGGATCCGGTCACGGGCAGCGCCCACACCGCACTGGCCCCCTACTGGTCGACGCGGATCGACCGCGACGAGCTCACCGGACTGCAAGTATCCGCGCGCACCGGGCTGGTCAGGACCGCCGTGTACGGTGACCGCGTTCATCTCACCGGGCACGCGGTCACCGTTCTTGACGGGGCCCTGCGTGTTTAACTGATCGATTCCGCGGGGTCGGCTGCGCGCATGGGCGAGGGGCCCAACGTCAGTGTGTGAAGACAGAATTGGACTCTCTCGCCACCGCGCTGTACGTGAAGACCGATGATCTGCTGAAGGGCTCACCGCATCTCGCGCCGTGGCGGCCGACTGTGGGGATCGCCCCGCGGCCCACCGATGCCGAGCTGGTCACGCCGGCGATGATGCAGGCCATGCTCGGTTTCACCTCCGAGGCCAGGTGGCTCCGCCACGCCCGTTCCTACCTGCGGCATCTCTTCCCGTACTTACCCACGCAGCCCGGTTACCACAAGCGGCTGCGTAAGGCCGCCGACCTGCTGCGTCGGGTCAGCCAGCGGCTGGCCGCCGACACCTCCGTGTGGAGCGACGATGTGTGGATCGTGGATTCCAGGCTGGTGGAGTGCGGCCGCTCCCGCGAGACCGTCAAACGCTCCGACCTGGCTGGGATGGGCCGAGTACGGGTACTGCGCCAGTCACAGCCGCTTCTTCTGGGGCCTGCGGCTGCACCTGGTGTGCACCCTGCAGGGCCTGCCGGTCGCTTTCGCCCTGACCGGGGCCAACGTCGACGAACGCGAGACCCTGCTGGACCTGCTTGCGGCCGAGCCGTACCTCGTTGCCGACCGGCCCGGTCAGACGCTGGTCGGCGACAAGAACTCCTTCGGTCGCGGGTTTGCACATCAACTGGTTGAGCAGGGCATCCGGCTGCTGCGGCCGGACCGCAAGGGCGAACCGGAGCGGCCCGGCACGCGACTGTTCAAGCCGTTGCGGCAGGTCATCGAGTCGGTCAACGAGAGCTTCAAGGGCCAGCTCGACCTCGAACAACACCGTGGCCGCACCCCAGGCGGCGTCATCGCCCGTGTCATGCAGCGCATCCTCGCATTGACCGCCGCGATCTGGCACAACGACCACATCGGACAACGCGTCCCGCACTCACTGACCGCCTGCGACCACTAACCCTTGGAAACGATCATCTAGGCGCAATACCGGTGACTTTGGGGTCTTCGCCTCGTTGGGTTTGGTGTGCCAAGGCCCGGACAGGTGAAGTCGTTGGTGGATGACCGGCTTTCGGACCGGATTGCGCTCGGAATGCTGACCCGCGCGTTTCCGCCGGAGCTGGTGGACGAGGTGGTCGCGGAGTGCGGCCGGGCCGAGCGGCGCCACCGGCTGCTGCCGGCCCGGGTGGTGGTCTATTTCGTGTTGGCGATGTGCCTGTTTTCCGGGCAGGGCTATGAGGAGGTCGCGCGGCTCCTCACGCACGGGCTGCAGCGGATGGGCCGGTGGAAGGGGACGTGGCGGGTGCCGACCACTGCCGCGATCGGCCGGGCCCGGCTGCGGCTGGGCCCGGAACCGCTGCGGGCCCTGTTCGTCCGGGTGTGCCGACCGGTGGCGACCGAGGAGACGGGCGGGGCCTGGTACCGGAGCTGGCGGCTGGTCGCCGTGGACGGCACCACCTTCGACGTGCCCGACACCGAAGCCAATGCCGGCTTCTTCGGCCGCCCGGGAGTCTGCCGAGGACAGGAGAAGAGCGCTTATCCGCAGGTGAGAGTGGCTGCGCTGGTCGAATGCGGCACTCACGCCGTCTTCGCGGCCGAGACCGGTCCGCTGGCAGTCCATGAAACGGAGCTGGCTCAGCGCCTGTTCGGCGCGCTGACGCCGGGGATGCTGGTGCTGGCCGACCGGGGTTTTCGCGGCTTCGACCTGTGGCGGGCCGCTGCCGCAACCGGCGCCGACCTGCTCTGGCGGGTCAAGAATGACGCCGTCCTGCCCATGAGGGCCCTGCTGGAGGACGGCTCCTACCTCTCGGAGATCGTCGCCGCCAGGGACAAGAACCGCCGCGCGGACCCGGCACGAGTCCGCGTCATCGAGTACACCCTCGGCACCGGCGGCACGGTCTACCGGCTGATCACCACCATCCTGGACCCCAAGGCCGCCTCCGCCACATCGCTGGCCCTGCTCTACGCCCAGCGATGGGAGATCGAGACCACGCTGGACGAGATCAAAACCCACCAGGGCGGCCCCCGCCTCATCCTGCGCTCCCAGCACCCCCGCGGAGCCGAACAGGAAATCTTCGGCTTCCTGCTGGTTCACCACGCCCTGCGGGACCTGATGCACCAAGCAGCACAGCACTCCGGCCAGGACCCCGACCGGATCTCCTTCACCCGCACCCTGCGCATCGTCCGCCGCCACGTCACCGACCAGGCGGCATTTTCCCCCCTCACGACTGGCCCGGGCCCTGACCACAGCCCTGCATGAGATCCGCGAACGGCCCCTACCGCCCCGGCGGCCGCGCGCCAGCCCCCGCGTCATCAAACGCAAGATGTCCAACTGGAAACTCAAACGCGCCCAGCACCGCAACCCGGCTCGGCCGGACACTCCCCGCGCGACGCTGGTCGGCCCGACCAAGACCAGACCTACCAGCCGGAAAACAACCTAAATCACCGGTATTGCATCTAGGCGCCCGTGGCCTGGTCCTTCGCGTTCTCCCTGGCGTGTTTCCGCTGCCCGCACCCGTGTTAGCCGGACGTTAGGGGAGCGGCAGCCTTGCGATAGTGGCCCCGATCAGAGTGGGTGACGTACCGGGAAAACAATGACACCGACCGTCCCGGGGGGGATCCGAAATGAGCTCCAGCACCACTGTCCGCACCGCTCGTCGCCGCACTCTGCGCATCGCCGCTGCGGCCCTGACCGCGGCCGCCGGCCTTACCCTGACCGCCTGCTCCGGCTCGGACGCCGCCGATGCGAAGTCCGCGGGCCACACGAGCACGAGCTCGGCCGCCGCCAAGTCCACCGCCTCGGGCGGGTCCGGAGCGCAGAACTCCGATGGCAAGACGAGCACCGATGCCAAGGCCGATGCCAAGGCGGGCGCCACGGGCAAGCAGTCGGGCGGTACGCAGTCCGCCACGCCCAAGGCGGCATCCCCGGTCCGCACCCAGCGCCTGGCGGACGGCATCAGCAAGGCCGAGATCTACAAGCTCGGCGACCAGCACTACCGCGCCAAGATCGTCGCCCGAGGTTCGGTCCTGGCCACGCTGGAGACGAAGGGGCGCGACGACGGGCTCGACGCCAACGACATGTTCGTCACGCTCACGCTGGACGGCCAGGTCCATTCCTGGATGGGCGGCGGACACCAGGGACCGGGCACCTTCAAGCTCGCGGGTGGCTGGACGGCCAAGGTCACGAAGGTCGGCGAGCTGCGGTACCGCGCGCAGATCATCGGCCACGACGGCGTGGCCGCCACGCTGGAGACGAACCAGCACGACGTCGGGCTCGACGCCAACGGCATCTCCATCGTGCTCAGCGCCGGCGGTGTGCTCAGCGCCCACGAGTAAATGCCCGCACGGCCGCGGCGGTGGAGCCATCTTCGGTGGGGGCTCCACTGAACCCTCCCCGAGCTGTCCATCGTGGGACAGACGGCAGACACTGACTGATCAACGGGCGGCGAGTGCCGCCTCGCTCTCACAAGGGCTGCGAGCAACCCGGCGGACGGACCCTGGAGGTAGGGGTTCTCGGTGGGCCTGCCGGCATCGGTGGCCGCCGCCAGGAGTTCCGGGAGATCCGCACCGTCGCAGTCCCGGTGAGGTCGGCCTGGGGCGCGGTACTGGCCCTTCGGCCAGCCCGTTTCCCCAGGCCGCCTCCCGAACCGGACATGCCCGTTACCGAGCATCCGGCTCTCCACTGCTTCGTGGCGTCAGGCGAGTTGGCGCGCCGCGTACTCGGCCCACGGGGTGGGGATTCTCTCGCCGCGGAACCGGTAGCGAGTGACTTCCCTGGATGCGGCCAGGTAGAGCCGCACGTTCTCCGTGGGTCTGCCCACAGCCATCGGTCGACTTGATACCGACGCCGTACGTACTTCCCCGGCTGGCATGGCGGTGCTTCTTCCGCAGCCACCTCCCGATCAGCCACCACACGTAGTGGCTGAGGTCATGGAAAGTGTGCGAGGAAACGCCGTGCTGGAAGTACGCAGTCCATCCCCGCAGCACCAGATTGATCCGGCGCAGCAGGGTGCCGAGCGAGACGTTCGTGGTCTGCTGCGCGATGGCCTTCACCTTGTGCTTCACCGACGTCAAAGCCTTGTCGGACGGCCAGGTGTAGACGTACCGCTTGCCCCTTCCCTGCTGCCGCTGCCGCTGGATGCGGAAGCCCAGAAAGGTGAAGCCCTCGTCGAGATGGACGACACCCGTCTTCTCCTCCGACAGGCGCAGGCCCATCGGGGAGAGCACCTCTGCCACTTGGCCCCGGGCACCGCCAGCGGATCGTCCCCCAGAAACGTGCCGACGTAGCGGGACAGTGCCGATCTGCACCGCCATCCCCAGGCGATGCCCATCGGACCGCCGCAACGCGATCAAATCGCGGTCGTCGTCCAGGAAGAAGAACCGCTCCAACTCCGGGGGCCTGGGCACCTCGCCGAAGGCCCCGTAGGCAGCGGCTTGCTCCTCAGTAAGACGGGGCAACCGCTCCACCCGACGTCCTTGCGGCCCTCCTCAACGACATCGGCATCCCCGCCACAGCCGGCCGCACCGCCGCGATCCGGCAGCACGTGCTGGAGATGCCCGCCCCCGGTCGTCGCGGAGGCTCTGGGCTACCACCGGGTCACCACGGCCAAGCCGGCCTCCGAGGGTGGAGGCACCTGGAGCCGATACGCCTCTGGAGACCACACTGGCGATCACCACCAGGCTGGACCCCTCGGAGAACTGGCGACAGGTGAAGAGGTGAGCCCGCCAGTGGACCGGGGCCGGGGCCGGGCCGGTGTCGGCTGGTTGTCGGCGTTGGTCGGTGATCTGTCGGTGATGTGTCGATGGCTGCCGGGACATTGGAGCCGGTTGGCACCGGCCATCAACGGCACCGGCCACCAGTATCGCATCGTCCCCACTCACTGGAACGGCGCTCCCGGAGTGACCTGCCGGGTGTCCGCCCAGCGGTCCACGATCAGGAAGGAAGCCCTCCCCATGACCACTGACGTCACCATCATCGGCGCCGGACTCGGCGGCCTCACGCTCGCCCGCGTCCTGCACGTCCACGGAATACCGGCCACGGTCTACGAGGCGGAGCCCTCCCTGGCTGCGCGTTCGCAGGGCGGAATGCTCGACATCCACGACTACAACGGACAACTTGCCCTCGAATCAGCTCACTTGATGGACGAGTTCCGTGGCCTCATCCTGGAGGGCCGCCAGGCAATGCGGGTCCTCGACCCGGACGGGACCGTCCTGTTCGACAAAGCTGACGACGGCACGGGGGGACGCCCCGAGGTGCAACGCGGCGAGCTGCGACAGATCCTGCTCGACTCACTCCCGGTCGGCACCGTCCAGTGGGGGCACAAGGTCAGCAGCACCCGTACCCTCAGCGAGAGTCGCCACGAGGTGACGTTCGCCGACGGCAGCACCGTCGTCACCAGCCTGCTGGTCGGCGCGGACGGCGCGTGGTCACGGGTCCGGCCGCTGCTCTCCACCGCCACACCCGAGTACGTCGGCAAGTCGGTCGTCGAGACCTACCTGTTCGACGCCGACACCCGGCACCCAGCCGCCGCAAAAGCGGTCGGTGGCGGGTCGATGATCGCGCCCACGCCGGGCAGGGAGATCTTCGCTCACCGGGAAAGGGACGACACTCTGCACGCCTACGTGGGGCTGTCCGAGCCGCAGGACTGGTTCGCCGCCATCGATTTCGCCGATGCCGCCGTGGCCACCGCGCGGATCGCGCAGGAGTTCGACGGCTGGGTGCCGGAGCTCACCGCGCTGATCACCGACGGCGACATCGCGCCGGTCCTGCGCCCCCTCTACGCTCTGCCGACCGGGCACCGGTGGGACCGGGTGCCGGGGGTGACCCTGCTCGGCGACGCCGCCCACCTCTCGGCCCCGAACGGCGAAGGCGCCAACCTGGCCATGCTCGACGGCGCCGAACTCGGCAAGGCCCTCGCCGCGCACCCCGACGACATCGAGGCCGCGCTCACCGAATACGAGCAGGCCATGTTCCCCCGCAGCACCGAGGCTGCCACCTTTGAAGGTGCTGAGGCCCACGGGACCGACTCCGACAACAACACAGCCCACGCCCTGGTCACCGCGTTCACCCGGCACGAGCAGTCTCCATAAGGCATTCGCTCAAGGCGTTCGCCGTCATCCGGGCCTCGGGGCATCGACAAACCGGCCAGACGAGGCGCGGTCTCGGTTCGCCTCGCGTCCGAGGCCGGAGGAACCTGGAGCCGGTACGCCGCCGTCGATCACACACGGTCAGCAGCAGGCTGTACTCCACGAGAACTGGCGACAGTTGAAGAGGAGAATCCACCACTATCACGCCCGAAGCACTGCGTCTGATTCCGCGCCGTGCAGAAAGCGCTGTCGTTCGGCGTGGCCGGAGCCACGGAAGAAGCTGCCGCCGCGGTCCCGCCATCGGCGACCGTCTCACCTTCGGCGGCAACATCATCGAGACCGGCACCGACTCCTACCGCTTGGCCACCACCCGCGCCCGCGTCGCCGAACACCAGGCCGCGGCGGGTCGAAGTCTTCCCAGGCGGTTGGTGCAAGCTGCTGACCGCGACGGTGGTCCCGCGGCCCATCGCCTGGGTGTCGACCCTTTCCGCCGAGGGAACGGCCAATCTCGCCCCTGCGAAGTTCTGAGGAAAGCGGCATCGAGGGTCGGGACGTTAGCGCAGGTCAGCGCGCTGGAGCAAGGGGCGAGGTGGTTGTGCCGTGAGGGTCCGCCGGCCGAGTCGGCGGACCCTCACGCGGTCGTCTCCGTGGTCACCCGAGGGCGTTCCAGAAGGCGCAGTGGTGGCGGGGCTGAGCCGTGCGGGTGGGGGCGATGTGGTCCGGAGCCAGGGACAGCACGGTCCGCCGGGACCAGTGCGGCGACGAGGGGCCGTTCGGGTCGGCGGTGCGGGCGAAGCGGGTCCAGTAGTCGATCATGGTGTCGGCCAGCCGGTGCTGTGCCGCGGTCAGATCGCGGGGACGGCCGCCCAGGTCGAACAGGTAGGGCAGTTCGCTCGCGTGCGGTGCGCCGAGCGGGAACGGCGGCGTGCCCGAGGTGAGCGGCGGGGCGTGCTCGTCGGCGAACTCGTAGCGCCAGACGGGCACATGGGCAGCGAGCAGGCCGTCGGTGCGCGCCGTCGGGCAGGCGAAGTCCGCGTCGCCGATGACCGCGCCGAACACCGGGCCGCCGTCGGTGCGGTGCACCGGGTACTCGCGGACGATCGCCTTCGCTTGCCCCGGAGAGGGGAAGAATGAGGCCACGACGTCGGGCCAGGTGCCGGGAGTGACGGGATGGTCGGCCTGGATGATCCCGGCGGCCCAGCCGTTGCCCTCGTCGTGGTTGTTGCCGATGAGCACGGGGACGCGGTGGAAGCGGCCGGCGGCGATCGCCGCTGCGGGGTCGCTGGGCAGCAACGGTGTGGTGTGAGCGGGCTGTTGATCGGTGTCCTGGGCCGCGAGCAGACGGGAGACGTCCACGCGCCGCAGGCAGGCCAGGACGTCGCGGGCGGAGCCGCAGCCGACCTTTGCCGCGAGGTCCGCGCCCGCGGCGCGCGCCGTGGACAGGGGGACGGAGGACGGGGCGAACGGCCGGTCGGGGCGGCCTGTGCAGGGGCCGCTCTCGATGATCGCCCGGTCGAAGAGCTCCGCGGCGGCGGGTGAGGTGAGCTGGGCGCAGACGCTGTAGCCGCCCGCCGACTCGCCGGCCAGCGTCACGTTGCGCGCGTCGCCGCCGAAGGCGCCGATCTCGGCACGGACCCAGCGCAGCGCCGCCTGCTGGTCGGCCAGGCCGAAGGTGCCGGAGCCGGGCAGCCCGCTGTGCGCGAGGAAACCGAGGGCCCCGAGGCGGTAGTTGACGGTGACGACCACGACGTCGCCGCGGGTGGCCATGCGATGGGCGTCGTACGAGCTGCCCGCACCGGTGGTGAATCCGCCGCCGTGCAGCCACACGAGCACCGGCCGGGGGCGTGCCGGTCCTGCGCCGTCGGGTGTCGTGATGTTCAGGTGGAGACAGTCCTCGTCAGTGCTGCCGCCGGGCACCTCGCCGGCCGGTTGCGGGCAGGCGCTCGCGGGCCTGATCGCGTCCCGTACCCCGGGCCAGGGGGCCGCACGGCGGGGCGGCGCCCAGCGCAGACTGCCGACCGGGGGCGCCGCGTAGGGGATGCCCTCGAAGGTGCGGTAGCCGTCGTGGGCGGTGCCCCGCACCGGGCCGTCATGGGTGCGTACCGTCGTGGCGGCGGCGTGCCGGGCGTGCTCCGTCGGCGGTGCTGCGGAACAGGCCGCAGCGAGCACGGCGGACAGGGCACAGCACAGGGTGGTCAGGACGCGGTGCATGCTCATCATCTCCCCATCCGGTCAGCTGCCGCCCATGCCGCCCTGCGCGGCGATCATGGTCATCGGCAGAGTGCGTACAGCTGTCTCCAGGCCGGGCGCGAGGGCGGCGAGACACCCCGTGCTGGCGTCGATGCGGGCCCGGAAGGTCTTCTGGTCATGCCGTGACACGACCGAGCGGACGCCGCCCGCCGCGGCCAGCGCCAGCAGCGCGGCGTCGGCGGCGGGGATCTCCTGCACGGGGCCGTCCCCGTGCAGCGCCGCGGACACGCGGGCGCGGAGTGCGGCGGGCACGGCGCGGTCCGGCACGGTCAGCCGCCGGGTGCCGAAGCGGGTGCGGGGCGCCTTCACCGTGAGGAGTCCCGCCTCGGCGAGCCGGTCCTCCACCTCCGTCAGGGTCCGCTTGCGGTGGCGGCGCACGAGGTTCTTCCAGCCGTGCCCGGCGGCGGCGTCGCGCAGCATCCCGTCCAGGACGGGGTCGCCGGTCGGGTCCGTGCCGGACACGGTGACCGTGCCGCCGTCCTCCCTGAGGCGGCCGCGCAACGCGAGGTCGATCAGGGCGGCGGCACGGACCAGCAGCTCTGTCCGGGAACGGTCGTAAGGGCCTTCGGCCGCGTCGTCGTGGGCGAGCAGATACATGAGGCATGCCAAGTCGTCGATCACACCTCGACGCTATGGGCGGCTACCCCGGACTCGGATCGGCCACGGGAACGGAGTGGCACTGGGAACACAGGAGGACCGCGGCCCGGCCTCCTCCTCAAGGAGGAGACGGTGCCGTCAGGGGCGGCGCGGCCTTACGAGGCCGTGGTCGTAGGCGGCGACGACGGCCTGGACGCGGTCGCGCAGGCCCAGTTTGCGCAACAGCGCGGTGACATGGTTCTTGACCGTGGCCTCCGACAGGCGCAGCCGCTCGGCGATCTCCGCGTTCGACAGCGCCTGCCCGATCAGGGTGAGCACCTCCCGCTCGCGGCCGGAGAGGTCCTGCAGGGAGGGCGGCGGCGCCGGGTCGGGCGTGGTCCGCAGGAACCGGTCCAGGACACGGCTCAGCACGGTCGGCGCCAGCAGCGCGTCGCCGCGCGCGGTGAGGCGGATCGCGTCGACGAGTTCGGCGGGGCGCATGTCCTTCAGCAGGAAGCCGCTTGCCCCGGCCCGCAGGGCGGCGACCACGTGTGCGTCCACGTCCCAGGTGGTCAGCACGAGCACCCGGGCCCGACTGCCGCACTCCGCGATCTGCCGGGTCGCCTCGATGCCGTCCACGACGGGCATGCGTACGTCCATCAGCACCACGTCGGGCGCCAGTTCCCGCGTCAGCCGCACCGCCTCCCGGCCGTCGGACGCCTCACCGACCACCTCCAGGTCGTCCCGCGCGTCGATGATCATGCGGAATCCGGTACGGACCAGGACCTGGTCGTCGGCCACCACCACGCGCAGCGTCATGACGCGCCCTCCACCGGCAGCCTCGCCGCCACCTCGAACCCGCCTCCAGGCAACGGACCGGCGTGCAGGCTGCCGCCCACGAGCCGTGCGCGCTCCTTCATCCCCACAAGACCGCGTCCCGCTCCTGCCGCGGCCGAACGGCCCTGCGGCGTATGCCCGTTGTCGACCACTGCGACCTTCACGCACTCCCCTTCGGCCGTCACGCGCACGCGCACCTCGTCGGCGCCGGCCGCGTGGCGCAGCGTGTTGGTGAGCGCCTCCTGGACGATCCGGTACGCCGCCAGGTCCACCGCGGCCGGTAGCTCGTCGGTGGCGCCCGCGCGGTGCACGTGCACCATCATCCCGGTCGCGCGCACGGTGTCGACCAGATCGTCCAGGCGCGCGAGCGAGGGACCCGGCTCCCGCGGATCCCCGACCCCGTCCTCCTCCGTATCAGGCCGGAACGCACGTAGCAGCAGGCGCAGTTCGCCGAGCGCCGAGCGGGCGCCCGTCTCGATGGCCCGCAGCGCCTGACGGGCCTGTTCGGGCCGCTCGGTGAACACGTCGTCGGCGGCGCCTGCCTGAATGACCATCACCGACAGGGAGTGCGCCACGACGTCGTGCACCTCGCGCGCGATCCGCGCGCGCTCCTCCACCACAGCCCGGCGCATCTCCGCCCTCATCCGTGCCTGCTGCGCCCTGCGCCACTGCCCCGCGGTCCACGCCAGGACCACCGTCAGCAGATAGACCGTCAGACCCGCCGGGCCGCCCGCCCCGAACGCCAGCGGCGCCGGCAGGCACATCGCCGCGAGCGCCCGCACCGACACCCGCCGCGGCCTGGTGGCCGACAGCACGCACAACGAGACCTGCGCCGCGAGCAGCGCCCCCGTCAAGGTCACCGCGGGCAGCAGCGCCCACACCGCGAGCCCCGTCGCCGCGTTCACGGCCAGTACGGCGACCGGGGCGCGCGCCTGCCACCTCAGGGCGCAGGCCTGCGCGAGGACCAGGGCCACGGCCACAGGCAGTCGACGGCCGTGCTCCGCGCCGGCGACGAGCACCGAGGTACCGAGGACGGCCAGCACCAGACCGGCAGACCCCCACCACAGCGCCCGGGCCACCCGGGGCGACAGCTCACCCCGGGCTTTCCCGACGAACGCGTCGTCCGCAGCGCCGCCCGGAATCCGCCGAGTACGAGACCTGGTTCAAGGCGGCCGGCTACGACGTC
>NZ_JBEZJZ010000069.1:0-42670 GCF_040651455.1 Streptomyces sp. NPDC048483 | reverse complement strand
TGTTCGGCTGCGGCACCGGGCCTCCGGACTTCGTCCTGCGGCCCGGCGCCTCCCCGTTGGGGGTGGTGAAGACCGGTGGGGGCGTAAGTGCGTGGTCGGGTGCGGCCGGTGGACGCAGTGATGGGGCAACCGGACACACGATGCCGACCCCCACCGGCCTCACCACCCACCCATGGGAGGGGACGGACCGTAGCGGCGAAGCCGTGCAGGGCCGTCACCGCACCCGACAAACCCACGCCCGCCGCAGGCGCAACGGCGACAAACCCCAACGGCGCCGCAGCCGAACACGTCGGCCCAGGCAAAGCGCAGCGGAGGGGCCCTTAGACTCTGGGCCGTGGATACGACCCTTCAGGACCCGCTCGAGGGCCAGCTGCTCGACGGCCGCTACCGCATCCAGGCGCGCATCGCCGCAGGCGGCATGGCCACGGTTTACCGGGCCTTGGACACCCGGCTCGACCGTGTGCTCGCGCTGAAGGTGATGCATCCGAGCCTCGCCACCGACGCGGCGTTCGTGGACCGCTTCATCCGGGAGGCGAAGTCGGTCGCGCGGCTGTCCCACCCCAACGTGGTCGGCGTCTTCGACCAGGGCACGGACGGTACGTACGTCTATCTGGCGATGGAGTACGTCGCCGGGTGCACGCTGCGCGACGTCCTGCGTGAGCGGGGCGCCCTGCAGCCGCGGGCCGCGCTGGACATCCTGGAGCCGATCCTCGCCGCCCTGGGTGCCGCGCACCGGGCGGGCCTGGTCCACCGGGACATGAAGCCGGAGAACGTCCTGATCGGCGACGACGGCCGGGTCAAGGTCGCCGACTTCGGCCTGGTACGCGCGGTGGACACCAACACCACCGCCTCCACCGGATCCGTTCTGGGCACCGTCTCCTATCTCGCGCCCGAGCAGATGGAGCACGGCACCGCCGACGCCCGGGTCGATGTCTACGCCTGCGGTGTGGTGCTCTTCGAGATGCTGACCGGCGGCAAGCCGCACACCGGCGGCTCCGCGGCGCAGATCCTGTACCAGCATCTGCACGAGGACGTGGCGCCGCCGTCCACCTTTGTGCCCGGTCTGGCGCCGCAGCTGGACGAGCTGGTCGCGCTGGCCACCGCCCGCGATCCGCAGCAGCGCCCGCAGGACGCCGTGGCCCTGTTCTCCCGGGCGCGGTCGGCCCGCGGCGAGCTGACCGACGCGCAGCTGGACGTCGTGCCGCCGCAGGCGCACGCGGTGCCCGAGAGCGACACGGAGCGGACGGATGTGCTGCCGCGGCTCGGCGCCGTGCCGCTGCCGGGCGAGGCGGAGCTGAACCGCACCAGCCGCCTCGAGATCCCGCCGCCGGGCGGGGTGCCGCCCACGGATGCGACCACCCGGCTGCGCCCGGTGCCCGCCGCGCCGCGGCCGACCGGGCTGATACAGCGGCACAAGATCCTCACCATCGTCGCGGCCGTCCTGCTGGTCCTGGGCGTGGGCACCGGCGTCTGGTACATCACGGCCGGCCAGTTCACGACCGTCCCCGCCGTGCTGGACATGCCGCAGGCCAAGGCCGAGCGGACGCTGCGCGACGAGGGGCTGGGCGTGAAGGTGGTGCGCGGCTTCAGTACCAATGTGGAGCGCGGCCATGTCATGAAGACCGACCCGGGCACCGGCAAGCAGATTCGCGATACGGACACGGTCACCCTCACCATCTCGCGGGGCCCGGAGATCGTCTCCGTACCGGATCTGTCGGGCACCCCGTTGGCCGACGCCAAGCGCAAGCTGCGCGACCGGGGGCTGATTCCGGGCACCGAGACCCGGACGTTCAACGCAGAGGTCGCCAAGGGCTCGGTGATCCATACGGATCCGGCCGCGGGCAGCAAGCGGCGGCCGGACACCGCGGTGGCGCTGACGATCAGCCGGGGCGCCGCGATCGATGTGCCGGATGTGATCGGGGACGACCGTGCCGATGCCGTGGCCTCGCTGCAGGAGGAGGGCCTCAAGGTGAAGTTCACCGCGCCGGTCTTCTCCGAGGAGGACAAGGGCACCATCGCCAGCCAGTCGCCCGTCGGGGACAAGGACGAGCAGCTCGGCAAGGGCGACACGGTCACCCTCACGGTCTCCAAGGGCCCGGAGATGGTCACCGTGCCCGATGTCACCGGGGAGGACGTCGAGGACGCCAAGAAGGAGCTGACCGATCTCGGCTTCCAGGTCGTGGTGAAGAAGCCGTTGCTCTTCCCGCAGGACACCGTCGAGAGCCAGTCGGTCGAGGGCGACGAGCAGGCCCCGAAGGGCAGCACGATCACCATCAAGCTCGAGGGCGCCCTCTAGCTGCGCGCCTGCCGGCCGCTGTCCCCCGGACGGCGGCCGGCAGGCCACCTGGCACCCTGGGTGGGTGAGCACTTCCTCCCCACGCACCCGTAATCCGGTCGGCGGCCATGTGCCGGTGGCCGGCGGCCTGGCGAAGACCGGCCTCCCGTACGCCCGCGAGATGGGCGGCGAGACCGTACAGGTCTTCGTGGCCAACCCGCGCGGCTGGGCGACGCCGCCCGGCAGCCCCGCGCAGGACGAGGCGTTCCGGGCGGCCTGTGCGCAGGAGGAGATCCCGGTCTACGTCCATGCGCCGTATCTGATCAACTTCGGGTCGCACAACGAGGCGACCGTCGAGAAGTCCGTGGAGTCGCTGCGCCATTCGCTGCGGCGCGGGCGGGAGATCGGTGCGCTGGGGGTGGTGGTGCACACCGGGTCGGCGACCGGCGGGCGCCCGCGGACGGAGGCGCTGGCGCAGGTACGGGAGCGGATGCGGCCGCTGCTGGACGAGCTGACGCACGACGACGACCCCTGGCTGCTGCTGGAGCCGACGGCCGGGCAGGGCGCTTCGCTGTGCGCGCTGGCCGAGGATCTCGGCCCGTATTTCGACGTACTCGACCGGCATCCCCGGCTCGGCGTCTGCCTGGACACCTGCCATGCCTTCGCGGCCGGGCACGACATGGCCGCGCCGGGCGGGATGAAGGCGCTACTGGACGAGCTGGTGGACGTCACCGGCGAGGGCCGGCTGAAGCTGATCCACGCCAATGACTCCAAGGACGTGGTGGGCGCGCACAAGGACCGGCACGCCAACATCGGCGCCGGGCACATCGGCGCGGAGCCGTTCGGCGAGCTGTTCCGGCATCCGGCGACCGACGGGGTGCCGCTGGTCATCGAGACGCCGGGCGGCAAGGAGGGCCATGCGGCGGACGTGGCCCGGCTGAAGGAGCTGCGCGGGCCGAGCACCCCCTGAGGAATACCCCCAGGGGGTATACGGTTCCTGTCATCGGGCAGGAACCGCTACCTCTCGTTGGGGGATTCGCATGCAGCACCAGGCGCACCACGAGCACCCGGCCGCCGGGCACCACGAAGGCCGCGGGCACCATGAAGGCCATGGGGACCACCACGGCCACGGCCCGGTCAGCTGGGCGATGGCCGCCAAAGCCACCCTGCACTGCCTCACCGGGTGCGCCATCGGCGAGGTCCTCGGCATGGCGATCGGCACCGCACTGGGCTGGCCCAACGCCCCGACGATGATCCTCGCGATCGCACTGGCCTTCACCTTCGGCTATGCGCTCACACTGCGCGGCATCCTGACGGCGGGCGTCGGCTTCCGTACGGCCTTCCGGATCGCGCTCGCCGCCGACACCCTCTCCATCGCCGTCATGGAGCTGATCGACAACGGCGTGATCGCGCTCTGGCCGGGCGCCATGGACGCCCATCTGGCGGATGCGCTGTTCTGGGGCGCCCTGGCGGCCTCACTGGCGCTCGCCTTCGTGGTGACCACGCCGGTCAACAAGTGGATGATCGGCCGCGGCAAGGGCCATGCGGTGGTGCACCGGTACCACCACTGAGGGCGGACGGGGGCGCGGGGCTCAGAGCTCCGGGCCCTCGCCCGGCTCCTCCTGGTAGGAGTAGCGCTGCTCGCGCCACGGGTCGCCGAGATTGTGGTAGCCGCGCTCCTCCCAGAAGCCGCGGCGGTCGGCCGTCATGTATTCGATGCCGCGGACCCACTTGGGGCCCTTCCAGGCGTAGAGATGCGGCACGATCAGCCGGACCGGGAATCCGTGTTCGGCAGTGAGCAGTTCAGCCGAGCGGTGGGTGGCGAAAATGCAGTTCTCCGCGGCGAAATCCGCAAGCCGCAGATTCGAGCTGAATCCGTACTCGGCCCACACCATCACATGGGTGACATCCGGCGCGGGCGGCGCAAGGTCCAGGATCGTCTGCGTCCGGACCCCGCCCCATTCGGCGCCGAGCATGCTGAATTTCGTGACGCAGTGCATGTCCGAGACGACGGTCGCATACGGCAGGGCCGCGAATTCCTCGTGCGACCAGCAGTGCTTTCCGCCGTCCTTGGTGGCACCGAAGGCCCGGAACTCCCAGCGCTCGGGGCGGAACTTCGGGACCGGCCCGTAATGCGTCACCGGCCAGCCCCGCTGCAGTCGCTGCCCCGGAGGCAACTGAGGATGCCCCTCTTCGCGGCTGTGCGGCTGACCCATGCCTCCATGTTGTCAGACCGGAAGGGGTGCCGATGACCAGGGAGGGAGGGAATCGGGCAACTCATACTAAGCGTGCACTTACTGGACGCTCACTCCGGGCGGTGCGAGGATGCGCGGCACCTGCCCAGTTCACGCGCGGAAGGAGCCCGCAGCCATGCAGGGCGACCCCGAGGTCATCGAATTCCTCAACGAGCAGCTGACTGCCGAGCTGACCGCGATCAATCAGTACTTCCTGCACGCCAAGATGCAGGAGAACTTCGGCTGGACGAAGCTCGCGAAGTACACACGCAGCGAGTCGTTCGACGAAATGAAGCATGCGGAGCTGCTGACCGACCGCATTCTCTTCCTCGACGGGCTGCCGAACTACCAGCGGCTGTTCCATGTACGCGTCGGCCAGACCGTCACCGAGATGTTCCAGGCGGACCGGCAGGTCGAGGTCGAGGCGATCGACCGGCTGCGCCGCGGTATCGACATCATGCGCGCCAAGGGCGACATCACCTCGGCGAATATCTTCGAGGACATCCTCGCGGACGAGGAACACCACATCGACTATCTCGACACACAGCTGGAGCTGGTGGAGAAACTCGGTGAGGCGCTGTACATCGCCCAGCTGATCGAGCAGCCGAGCTGAGCGCGCGCACCGGACGGGCCACCCGGCCCGGCAGGGCTACGCGACCTCCTGGAGCGCCACGGGCACCGCTGCGGCCACCTCCGCGACCGGCGGCGGCCCGGCGGCGGAGCCCAGCGGCTCGGGGTCCCCGCTGTCGATGAGGTCACGGCGCGGGCACGCGCCACGGCCGAGCAGCTCCTGGATACGGCGTACACAGCCGCCGCAGTCGGTGCCGGCCTTGCAAGCGGAGGCGATCTGGCGGGGCGTACACGCGCCGGTGCCCGCGTGGTCGCGGACCTGCTGCTCGGTGATCCCGAAGCATGAGCAGACGTACACGCGGTTTCACCTCCGTAGGACACCTCACCGGCACTCATCACCGGTACTCATCGATCCCGCTGATCTTGAGTGAGGTTACCCTTACCTTACCTGGCCCGCAGGGCGGGAACAACGCGATGGGGCGCGGATCACAGATCCGCGCCCCACTCACGTTCTACCGGTCACTCACCGCGTGCTCACTGGTCGCGGTACATCTCCGCCACCAGGAACGCCAGGTCCAGCGACTGGCTGCGGTTGAGCCGCGGGTCGCAGGCGGTCTCGTAGCGCTGGTGCAGATCGTCGACGAAGATCTCGTCGCCGCCGCCCACGCACTCCGTGACGTCGTCACCGGTCAGCTCGACGTGGATGCCGCCCGGGTGCGTGCCGAGGCCCTTGTGGACCTCGAAGAAGCCCTTGACCTCGTCCAGCACATCGTCGAAGCGACGGGTCTTGTGACCCGAGGCCGCCTCGAAGGTGTTGCCGTGCATCGGGTCGCAGATCCACGCCACCTTGGCGCCGGCGGCGGTGACCTTCTCGACCAGCTCGGGGAGCTTGTCGCGGACCTTGTCCGCACCCATCCGGGTAATGAAGGTCAGCCGGCCCGGCTCGCGCTCCGGGTCGAGGCGCTCGATGAGGGTGAGCGCGTCATCGACCGTGCTGGTCGGGCCGAGCTTGACGCCGATCGGGTTACGGATGCGGGAGGCGAACTCGATGTGCGCGCCGTCCAGCTGCCGGGTGCGCTCGCCGATCCACACCATGTGGCCCGAGACGTCGTAGAGGTTGCCGGTCCGCGAGTCCACGCGGGTCAGCGCCGACTCGTAGTCCAGGACCAGCGCCTCGTGGGAGGCGTAGAACTCGACGGTACGGAACTCCTCCGGGTCCACCCCGCAGGCGTTCATGAAGTTCATCGCGCGGTCGATCTCGCGGGCCAGATCCTCATAGCGCTGCCCCGCCGGCGACGACTTCACGAAGTCCTGGTTCCAGGCGTGCACCTGGCGCAGGTCGGCGTAGCCGCCGGTGGTGAAGGCGCGCACGAGGTTCAGGGTCGCCGCGGATGCGTTGTACATCCGCTTGAGCCGCTGCGGGTCCGGGATCCGGGCCGCCTCGGTGAATTCGAAGCCGTTGACGGAGTCGCCGCGGTAGGTCGGCAGCGTCACGCCGTCGCGGGTCTCGGTCGGCTTGGAGCGCGGCTTGCTGTACTGGCCGGCGATCCGGCCGACCTTGACCACCGGGACGGACCCGGCGTAGGTCAGTACGGCGCCCATCTGGAGGAGCGTCTTGAGCTTGTTCCGGATGTGCTCGGCGGATACGGCGTCGAAGGCCTCCGCACAGTCGCCGCCCTGAAGCAGGAACGCCTCACCACGGGCGACCGCTCCCAGGCGCTCACGCAACTGGTCGCACTCGCCCGCGAAGACGAGCGGCGGATAGGACTCGAGCTCCGCGATCACATCGCGCAGAGCCTCTTGGTCCGGCCAGTCAGGCTGCTGCGCCGCGGGTAGGTCTCGCCAGGTGTTGCCACCGGCGTGGGTTTCAGCGTTCACGGTCACGAACACCACATTACGGGGTCTTCACAGGGGTCCAGAACGCCGCCCGCAGAGTGAGACGGGCTGCGCACGGCACGGGGCGGCACCGGCGCATCGGGTAGGGTGCCCGGCATGCACGCGCAACCGGCCATGAACAGGCACTGGTGGTGGACCGCTCATCCGGCGGCCCACTGATTTTCGCGCGCGCACCACAGACTCCGCGAAGGCCGCCCCTGGGGCGGCCTTCGGCGTTTCCGGAGCGGGCCGTCCCTCTGCCCCACCACTTGAGTGAGAAGGACGAGGACCATGGACCTGCCCCAGCCGCTCGCCGACGACCGGCCGTTTCCCCGCCCGTCGCCCGCCACCGCCCTCAGCCGACTGCTCTGCGAGCAGACCCCATTTGCCTTGTTGCGCCGCCGTACACCGGGCCGCGACCACGACACGGTGGAGGTCCTCGTCGGCCCCGTCGCCGCGTACGACCGGCTCGCCGACCTCCCCGAGGGCCTGGCGCTGGTGCCGTTCCGGCAGATCAGGGAGCGCGGCTTCGACGTCCGCGACGACGGCACCCCGCTGCTGGCCCTGACCCCCGAGGAGACGTACGAGCTGCCGCTCGCCGAGGCGCTGGCGCAGCTCCCGGACCATGAGGTGCGGGTGACGGACGGGGCCTTCGATGTGTCCGACGAGGCGTACGCGGAGATCGTCGGCCGGGTGCTGGACGAGGAGATCGGGCGGGGCGAGGGCGCGAACTTCGTGATCCGGCGGACGTACGAGGGCGTGATCCCCGGGTTCGGCAGGGCCGATGCGCTGGCGCTGTTCCGGCGGCTGCTGGCCATGGAGCGGGGCGCGTACTGGACGTTCGTCGTGCACACCGGGGAGCAGACGCTGGTGGGCGCCAGCCCGGAGGTGCATGTGCGGATGAGCGGCGGCACCGTGGTGATGAACCCGATCAGCGGGACGTACCGCTATCCGGCCGGCGGCCCGACCGCCGACGATCTTCTGGACTTCCTCGCCGACGGCAAGGAGATCGAGGAGCTCTCGATGGTCGTCGACGAAGAGCTGAAGATGATGTGCACCGTCGGCGACATGGGCGGCGTGGTCATCGGGCCGCGGCTCAAGGAGATGGCGCACCTCGCGCACACCGAGTACGAGCTGCGCGGACGGTCGTCGCTGGATGTACGGGAGGTACTGAAGGAGACGATGTTCGCGGCGACGGTGACCGGTTCGCCCGTACAGAACGCCTGCCGGGTCATCGAGCGCCATGAGGCCGGCGGGCGCGGCTACTACGCGGGCGCGCTGGCGCTGATCGGCCGCGACGCGGGCGGCGCGCAGACGCTGGACTCGCCGATCCTGATCCGTACGGCCCACATCGACGGCGGGGGCAGCTCCCGCTCGAGCGGAGCCGAGAGCGGGGGAGGACGGCTGCGGGTGCCGGTCGGGGCGACGCTGGTGCGCGGCTCGGACCCGGCGGGCGAGGTGGCGGAGACGCACGCCAAGGCGGCGGGGGTGCTCACCGCGCTCGGTGTGCGCAAGGCCCCCGCCCTCCCCCATGGCCTGAAGGGCGGGGGAGGCACCGCCACGGCGGACGCCGCGCCGCCCCGGCTGGCCGACGACCCGCGGGTGCAGGCCGCGCTGGACGCCCGCCGCGCCGACCTCGCCCCGTTCTGGCTGCGGATGCGGACCACCGCGCCGACCGCCGCGCTCAGCGGCCATGCGCTGGTCATCGACGGTGAGGACACCTTCACCGCGATGCTGGCGCATCTGCTGCGCACCTCGGGCCTGACGGTGGACGTGCGCCGCTACGACGAGCCGGGGCTGCGCGCCGTGCTGCTCGCGCACGAAGGGCCGGTGGTGCTGGGCCCCGGCCCCGGCAACCCGGCCGACGCCGCCGACCCCAAGATGCGCACGCTGCGCGCCCTGACCGCCGAGCTGGTCCGCGGGCACCGGCACGGGCTTCTCGGTGTCTGCCTGGGTCATGAGCTGCTCGCCGCCGAGCTGGGGCTGGAGATCGTCCGCAAGGAGGTGCCCTTCCAGGGCGCGCAGGAGCGGATCGACTTCTTCGGACGGCAGGAGACGGTCGGCTTCTACAACACCTTCACGGCCCGCTGCGACGACACCACGGCCGCCGAACTGGCCATGCACCGCATCGAGTTGAGCCGGGACGCGAAGACCGGCGATGTCCATGCGCTGCGCGGGCCGGGCTTCGCGGGGGTGCAGTTCCACCCCGAGTCGGTGCTGACCCTGGACGGCGCCGCGGTCACTGCTCAGCTGCTGGCGGCTGTCCTCGTGTGACCAGCATGTTCTCGTTGGAGCGGTGGGCCAGATAGTCCTCGACATTGCGCACGGTGGCGTCGACGATCTGGCCGACTGCGTCCTCGGTGAAATACGCCTGGTGCGAGGTGACCAGCACATTCGCGAAGGTCATCAGGCGGGCGAGGATGTCGTCGTCGATAACGTCGAGGGACTTGTCGAGGAAGAAGAGCCCGGCCTCCTCCTCGTAGACGTCCAGGCCGACACCGGCGAGCCGGCCCGCCTTGAGCGTGTCGACGAGGGCCGCGGTGTCGACGAGCCCGCCGCGGCTGGAGTTGATCAGGATCGCCTCGTCCTTCATCGCGGCCAGCGCCGCGGCGTCGATGAGGTGCCGGGTGGCCTCCAGCAGCGGGACATGCAGGGTGATCAGGTCCGACCGGGCGAACAGCTGCTCCTGGGCGACGTACTTCATGCCGAGGGCGACGCAGTTGGGGTTCTCCGTGATGTCCCAGCCGAGGAGGTTCATACCGAATCCATGGGCGATGCGGGTGAACGCCTCGCCGATCCTGCCGGTGCCGATCACGCCCGCCGTACGGCCGCGCAGATCGCGGCCCATCAGACCGTCCAGCCGGAAGTCGAAGTTCCGGGTGCGGTTGGCGGCCCGTACGATCCGCCGGTTCACCGCCAGCGCGAGGCCCCAGGCGAACTCCGCGACCGCGTACGGGGAGTAGGCGGAGACCCGGCCGATGGTCATGCCGAGGTCGGCCGCGGCCTCCAGGTCGATGTTGTTGAAGCCCGTGGAGCGCTGGGCGATCATCTTGGTGCCGCCGGCCGCGAGGGTCTGGAGCACATCGGCGCCCAGGTCGGCGTTGACGCTGGAGCTGACGACCTCGTAGCCGTGCGCGATGGGCGCGGTGTCCCGGTTGATGAACACCTCCAGGCTGCGGACCTGGTGCCGGCCCTCGAAGGCCTTCTCCAGAAAGGCGCGCTCATCCGCCTGGACACCGAAGGCGACGATCTCCACGTTCTCTCCCGCTGGTATGAATTGCCCCGCATATATGTAATGGGCCGGATATGTCGCGTACGGCGAATATACGGCCCATCGGGGGGCGGCGCCGACCGGGCCGCAGGCAGGGCGGCGCGGCCCGGTCCGGCTCAGCCGAAGAACACGCCGACCTCGGTGTAGAGCGCCGGATCGACGGTCTTCAGCTTCGCGGTGGCCTCCGAGATCGGCACCCGGACGATGTCCGTGCCGCGCAGCGCGACCATCTTGCCGAAGTCGCCGTCGCGCACCGCGTCGATGGCGTGCAGCCCGAAGCGGGTGGCCAGCCAGCGGTCGAAGGCGCTGGGGGTGCCGCCGCGCTGGGTGTGGCCGAGCACCGTCGTCCGCGCCTCCTTGCCGGTGCGCGACTCGATCTCCTTGGCGAGCCACTCCCCCACGCCCGAGAGCCGGACATGGCCGAAGGAGTCGGTGGACCCGTCCTTGAGCACCATCTGGCCGTCCTTGGGCATCGCCCCCTCGGCGACGACCACGATCGGGGCGTAGCGGACCTTGAAGCGCGACTCGATCCAGCCGCAGACCTCGTCGATGTCGAAGCGCTGCTCGGGAATGAGGATGACATTGGCGCCACCGGCGAGGCCGGAGTGCAGCGCGATCCAGCCGGCGTGCCGGCCCATCACCTCGACGACCAGGACCCGCATATGGGATTCGGCGGTGGTGTGGAGGCGGTCGATGGCCTCGGTGGCGACGCCGACGGCGGTGTCGAAGCCGAAGGTGTAGTCGGTGGCCGAAAGGTCGTTGTCGATGGTCTTGGGGACGCCGACGCAGGGCACGTCGTGTTCGTCGGAGAGCCGGGCGGCGACGCCCAGGGTGTCCTCGCCGCCGATCGCGATCAGCGCGCCGATCTCGTTCTTGGCGAGGTTCTCCTTGATCCGGCGGATGCCGTCGTCCTCTTGGAAGGGGTTGGTCCGCGACGAGCCGAGGATGGTGCCGCCGCGCGGCAGGATCCCGCGGACCGCCGGGATGTCCAGCGGCACGGTGTTGCCCTCGAGGGGGCCGCGCCAGCCGTCCCGGAAGCCGACGAAGTCATAGCCGTATTCCTGGGTGCCCTTGCGGACGGCACCCCTGATCACCGCGTTCAGACCAGGGCAGTCGCCGCCGCCGGTGAGTACTCCGACCCGCATCGCTTCACCTATCCCGTCGTTGGCCGCGTACGGCCGTGCATGAGCAGACCCGGTCACGCTAATGGTGACCTGGGTCACTCCGGGATGGGACACACACCGATTCCGGTGAATTCGCGGGGAGTTGACGCCGGGCGTTCACCCGTACGAGCGGCCCCCGCCGCTACGCGTCGTCGAGGCCGCGCTCGATGGCGTACCGCACCAGCTCCACGCGGTTGTGCAACTGGAGCTTGCCCAGGGTGTTCTGGACGTGGTTCTGCACCGTGCGGTGCGAGATGACCAGGCGCTCGGCGATCTGCTTGTACGAGAGTCCCTTGGCCACCAGGCGCAGCACCTCGGTCTCGCGCTCCGTCAGCTGCGGTGCGCCCGGCTCGTCCGACGTCGCGGGGGCCGGTTCGGTGGCCAGCCTGCGGTACTCGCCGAGGACCAGACCGGCCAGGCCCGGCGTGAACACCGGGTCGCCGGCGGCCGTACGGCGCACCGCGTCCAGCAGCTCCTCCGTGCTCGCCGACTTCAGCAGGTAGCCGGTCGCCCCGGACTTGACCGCCTCCAGGACATCGGCGTGCTCGCCGCTCGCGGAGAGCACCAGCACCCGCAGCGCCGGATTGCCGCCGACCAGCTCCTTGCACACCTGGACGCCGGGCAGCCCGGGCAGATTCAGGTCCAGCACCAGCACATCGGGGGAGGCGGCCTGCGCCCGGCGCACCGCCTGGAGGCCGTCGCCGGCCGTGGCCACCACGTCGAAGCCGGCCTCGGCCAGATCCCGCGCTACCGCATCGCGCCACATCGGGTGATCGTCGACCACCATCACCTTCAGGCCCGTCGGTTCACTCACGTTTTCGCCTTCCCCCTGCCCTTGGGCTCCGCGCCCTTGGGAACCGTCAACTCCACTTCCGTGCCCTGGCCGGGGACCGAGACCCACTCGGCGCGGCCCCCCAGATCCCGCAGCCGGCCGCGGATCGACAGGGCCACACCGAGGCGGCCCTCGCGCTCGGCGTCCGCGAGCCGGCCCTCCGGGATGCCGGGGCCGTCGTCGCGCACCGTCACGATCACCGCCTGCGGTTCGTCCTCCACCAGGATCCACGCGTGGGCACCGTCCCCCGCGTGCACCCGGACATTGTCCAGTGCGGCACCGACAGCAGCCACCAGTTCCGCCGCCGCGGCGGCCGCCAGCTCCACCGGGGCGCCGGGCTCGGAGAAGGTGACGCCGGCGCCCGCGTACGGGGCGAGGAGGGCGCGGACGTCGCACGGCCCGCCGGTCTGCCGAACCGCTTCGGCGGTGTGGCGCACCGGCTCCGCGGCGGCCGCCGCCCGCGGCTGCGGCATCAGCCCGCCGGAGACCAACGTCCGCAGCGCGACCTCCTGTTCGCCCGCCATCCGGCCCAGCTCGGCCGCCTCGCCGCCGATCGCGGCGCCGCGCCGCTGCACCATCGCCAGCACCTGCAGCACGCTGTCGTGGATGTCGCGGGCCAGCCGCTCCCGCTCTCTGGTGGCGGCCTCTATCTGCAGCGCGCGGGCGAGGGTGCGCTCACTGGCGCGGGCCACCTCGACGACGTAGCCGATCGCGACGCTGGCAACCCACACCAGGACGACGTTGTGGATGGTGTCGCGGGCCATCTCCTGGCGTTCGACGAGGTTGGCGACGGCCACCAGGGCGGAGGCCACCGCGGCCCAGCGCCAGCCGCGCTTGATCGCAAAGCCCAGCACGGCGCCCGCCGTCCAGATGGAGGGCAGGGTGGGCCCGCCCTCCATGATGCGGGTGGGAGTGTCCACCAGCGGCGTCAGCAGGATGCCGCCGACCGCGAAGCCGAGGTCGCCGAGCAGGAAGTGCCGGGTGCAGCGCTCCGCCGAGGTCGTACGGCGCCAGGTGAACGCCATCCAGACGGTGAGCGCCGCGATGTAGGCGAAGGCGCCCCACGGACGCGCGTACTCCTTGTACGAGAGCGCGAACAGGCACAGCACATAGCCGAGGGTGAGGATGCGGTAGCCGGTGAGCGCGCGCCACAGCGGCAGCTCCACGGACATCCGCAGCACCTTCGGCGGCCGCTTGCCGTGCCGCCGGCCGGCGGCCATGCCACCGCTCACATCCGTTATGCCGGCATCCGTCATGCCGCCCCCCACCCCTCGCCGGGCGTCTACGCCCCGGCCGTCTCGGCCTTCCCGTTGTCGGCGGCCTTCCCGGCCTCGGCCTCCGCCTTCTTCTTCGTCTCCGCCGCCTTCGCCGCCTCGGCAATCTGCCGCTTGGCCGCCGTCGCGTAGATGTCGACGTACTCCTGGCCGGACAGCTTCATGATCTCGTACATGACCTCGTCGGTGACCGACCGCAGGATGAAGCGGTCGCCCTCCATGCCCTGATAGCGGGTGAAGTCCAGCGGCTTGCCGATGCGGATGCCCGGCCGGATCATCTTCGGCACGATCTTGCCCGGAGGCTGCACCTTCTCGGTGTCGATCATCGCCACGGGGATGACCGGGGCTCCGGTGGCCAGCGCCACGCGGGCCAGGCCGCCCGGCTTGCCGCGGTAGAGCCGGCCGTCCGGGGAGCGGGTGCCCTCCGGGTAGATGCCGAACAGCTCACCGCGCTCCAGCACCTCGATGCCACTCTTGATGGCCGCCTCGCCCGCACCCCGGCCGCCCGAGCGGTCGACCGGCAGCTGGCCCACGCCCTTGAAGAACGCGGCGGTCAGCTTGCCCTTCACGCCCGGGGAGGTGAAGTACTCGGACTTCGCGATGAAGGTGACCTTGCGGTCGAGCACCGCGGGCAGGAAGAAGGAGTCCGAGAAGGACAGGTGGTTGCTCGCGAGGATCGCCGGACCCTCGGCGGGGATGTTCTCGATGCCTTCCACCCAGGGCCTGAAGGCAAGCTTCAGCGACCCGCCGATGGAAAACTTCATTGCGCCGTAGATCAACCGACTGCCTCCTGTGTGTGACGCAAAGACCTTAACCTGCCCCGGCGCCCCGCTCGCCGCGGCGGGGCTGCGGCGGCCCGATACGACGGAACGGCTCCCCGCCCCTGACCGGGCCGGGCGGACGCCCGGTGACCGGCCGCGCGGCCGCCGCCGGACCTATCCGCTCCGCGTCGCTCCGCGTACGCTGAGGTAACCCACCAGGCCCCTTTATCGATCGGAGTTCCCCGGTGCCGCTCCTTCCCGGAGCCGAGCCGTTCCGCCGTGACGGCGGAGAGGTCGGCGTCCTTGTGTGCCACGGCTTCACCGGTTCCCCGCAGTCCGTACGCCCCTGGGCCGAGCATCTGGCCGACCAGGGGCTGACCGTCGCCCTGCCGCTGCTGCCGGGACACGGCACCCGCTGGCAGGACCTGCAGGTCACCACCTGGCAGGACTGGTACGCCGAGGTCGACCGCGAGCTGCGCGCACTGACCGAGCGCTGCACCAAGGTCTTCGTCTGCGGCCTGTCCATGGGCGGCGCGCTGGCGCTCCGCCTGGCCGCCAAGCACGGCGACGCAATCAGCGGCGTGGCCGTGGTCAACCCTGCCAACAAGGTCCATGATGCCGCGGCGCCGCTGCTTGTGGTGCTGCGCCATCTCGTACGGACCACCAAGGGGATCGCCAGCGACATCGCCAAGCCGGGCGCCGAGGAGGTCGGCTACGACCGGGTGCCGCTGCACGCCGCGTACTCACTGCGCCGCTTCTTCCAGCAGGTCGACTCCGAACTCCCGGGCGTGACCCAGCCGTTGCTGGTGATGACCAGCCCGCAGGACCATGTCGTACCGCCCGCGGACTCCGAGCGGATCCTTGGCCGGGTCTCGTCCACGGACGTCCGGCACAAGCTGCTGGAGCGCAGCTATCACGTCGCCACGCTCGACCACGACGCCGAGCGGATCGCCGAGGACACCTTCGCCTTCATCACCCGGCTCGCCCCCGAGGCGGTGCCGGGTGGCGTCACGGAGGGGACGGCGGCCCGTGGCGGAGCGTAGCCCCCGCGACCCCCAGGACCCGCTGGACGAAGAGGCCGCCTGGGCCGAGATCGTGGCGGGGTACGGCGAGCAGCCGGAGTTCCCTGCGGCGGACGAGGACAAGGAAGAGCCCGCGGTCGAGGGTGAGGCCGTGGGCCGTAAGGACGGCGCGGCCGGCACGGGCGGCGTGGACGGTACGGGCGGCGCGGACGGTACGGCGCAGCCGGGGGCGGGCGACAAGGCCCCCGGCGACGGCCGCCCCGGCAGCTTCATCGTCTTCGCCCCCGGCGTCGGACCGCGCGACTGGAGCGCCACCGAGCCGTCCGACGACGACTTCGACGAAACCGACGAGGGCCACTTCACCCCGCCCGAGCCGCCCCCGCTGCCCACGGCCGACGTCACCACGAGGTTCGCCTGGCTCGCGGTGCTCGGCGGTCCGCTGCTGCTGGTGGCCATGGTGCTCTTCCAGCAGCCCATGACGTGGTGGATTGCCCTCCTGGGCATCGGCGGCTTCCTCGGCGGCTTCGCGACGCTGGTGGGGCGGATGAAGGAGAGCGGCGGCGACGATGACGACCGGCCGGGCGGCGGGGCGGTGGTCTGAACCGGCGCTAGGCGGCCGGCACCCGCAGCGCGGCCAGGACCGGCAGGTGGTCGGAGGCGGCCAGCAGATCCGCCTCCCGCACCCCCGGCAGGCCGTGCGGCACCCCGCACCCCAGCACCTCGACACCCTCGGTGAAAAAGATCGCGTCGATCCGCTGATACGGCTCATGGGGCGGGGAGGTCATCTCCCCGCCCCACGGCTTGACCGCCCACCCGTCCCGCAGCGCCCCCGCCACCCGCCGGAAACTCCGCCCGTCCGGCCGGTCGTTGAGGTCCCCGCCCGCGACCGCGTACGGCACATCCAGCAGCGCCAGCCGCTCCAGCAGCAGACCGGCCTGCCCGTGGCGTTCCGCGTCGGCCAGGCTGAGGTGACAGCTGAGCACCCCCAGCCGGGCGCCCCCGATCCGCACCACGGCGGTCGCGAATCCGCGCTGGTGCAGGCCGGGCGTACGAGGCAGCAGGAAGTCCTCCGTGCGCTCCACGTGGGCGCGCAGCGAGGAGAGGATCATCGGGCCCGCGGTCGTGGCGCCGCCGGTGACGTACACCAGCTCCGACGTGCGGGCCAGCCGCTCGGCGGCCTTGCGCCAGCGGAAGAACCGCGGCGCCTCCTGGACGAGCACGAGATCGGGGGCGCAGGCCCGGATGACCCGCGCCAGCGCCGCCCGGTCGTCGCGCAGCGAGCGGATGTTGTAGCTGAGCACCCGGATCACGGCCGAACCGTCGGGTTCCGTACGGGAGTCAGGGAGCAAGATCAAGGAGGCAGGTCCTCTCGCCGGGGCCGTCCTGGAGGCCAGGAGACAGGGTCGTCATACGGGCCCAGAATAGGCAACGCCCGCCGCATCCCGGGGGATGTGACGGGCGTTGCCCTACGGCCTACGGGCGGCCTCAGCCCTGGCGGGCCAGGTCAGCGGCTCCCACCAGCCCGGCCTTGCCGCCGAGCTGGGCGGCGAGCACCTGGGCGTGCGGGCGGTACTGGTTGCCCACCAGCCAGCGGCGGAAGGACTTGCGGATCGGGTCGAGGACCAGCTCGCCCTCGTCGGAGACGCCGCCGCCGACGATGAAGGCGGACGGGTCGAAGAGCGAGGCGAGGTCGGCCAGGCCCGCGCCGGCCCAGCGGGCGAGTTCGCGGAAGGAGTCGATGGCGACCGCATCGCCCTGGCGCGCGGCCGCGCTGATGTGCTTGCCCTGGATGCCCTCGGGGGTGCCGTCGCCGAGCGAGAGCAGCGCCGTGGCGTTCTCGGGGGTGGCGAAGGCGCGCTGGCGGGCGTAGCGCAGCAGGGCGCGGCCGGAGGCGTACTGCTCCCAGCAGCCCTGGCTGCCGCAGCCGCACAGCAGGCCGTCGGGCACGACCCGGATGTGGCCGAACTCGGCGGCGACGCCGAAGCGGCCGCGGCGCAGCTTGTTGCCGATGATGATGCCGCCGCCCAGGCCCGTGCCGAGGGTGATGCAGATGACGTCGCTGTGGCCCTGGCCCGCGCCGAACTTGTACTCGCCCCAGGCCGCGGCGTTGGCGTCGTTCTCGACGACCACGGGGAGGCCGACGCGCTGCTCGACCTTGTCCTTGAGCGGCTCGTGTCGCCAGTCGATGTTGGGCGCGAAGAGGACCGTGGCCCGCTTCTCGTCGACATAGCCGGCCGCGCCGATGCCGACGGCCTCGATCTGGTGGCCGGTTCCGACGGTGCGGACCGCGTCCGCGATGGCCTCGGTCAGCGCGTCGGTGGCCTGCGGGGTCGGTACCTGGCACGTCTCAAGGATCGAGCCCTCTTCGTCGACCACGCCGGCCGCGATCTTCGTGCCGCCGATGTCGACGCCGATGGTGAGTCCCATGTGTCCCTCAGTTATTCGCTCGGCTCCCCGCCGGGGTCAACCGTACCGGAGGAGGGACCGCCTTCCGCTGCCCTGCCGCTGCGGGGCGTCAGTCGAGGTCGATCCGCTCGGTGCCGGTGGGGCCGTCGTCGTCACGCGGGTCGTCGCCGCGGCCCGGTGCCCCGCCGTCGGGGCGGTCCTCGAGGTCGTCGCGGGTCCAGCGGCGCTCGCTGCGCTCGACGGCCGAGCGGTAGGCGGCGAGCAGTTCGGATCCGGCCGCGGCGAGGTGGTCGAAGAGCTCGGGGTTGCGCTCGATCACCGGCTCCACGGCGGCCTTGGCCTGCCGGAACAGCTGGCTGACGGCGCCCTGCGCGGCGATCCCGCCCAGTGCGCCGGGCAGCTGGATGCCGGCGAGCTTGTCGGTGACGGCCTCGGCGAGCTTGCGCAGCTCCTCGGCGGCGCTGCCCGGCTCGGGGCCGAATTCGGTACGGCGGCGGTCCTTCTCCGCCGCGAGGTCCTCGGCGCAGGCCGTCTCCCAGGCATCGGCGTCGAAGCCGTCCTTGCGGTCGGCGGGACGCTCGGTCGCATCACTCATGATGATCTCCGTGGACTCCAGCGGCGGGACTCACCCCCGACGTTACCCGAATGGTGGTACGGCGTTCAGGAACTCGGTTCAGGGCTTTTGGGCCACAGGCCCGGATCGGGGGTGAAGCGGATGTCGAGGACGCCGTCGCGCAGTCCGGCGCCGGAGACGCTGCAGCGGCGCAGCGCCGAGGGAAGCGTACGGATCCTGCGGAAGCTGCCGACGGTGACGACGATCTCGTCGCCGCGGCGCACCAGGCCGAGGCCCTCCCGCCGGGCGCCGGGGAGCGGCACCCTCCACAGCAGGATGCCGTCCGTGGCGCGTCGGTCCTCCACCGCCCAGGGGTCGGCGTGCGTGTCGGCGGCGGGTCCGGTGTCGCCGATCTTGCCGGTGGGCCCGTCGATCAGCTCGTCCAGCTCGTCGACGCCCTGGGGGTCGCGGCCCAGGTGCGGCACCTCGTGCACCGGCACGCCGGGGAATTCCTCGCGCAGCGCCTTGAGGGCGGTCTGCTGGCTGCCGGAGAGGGCGGCGAGGAACGGGTCCGCGGAGCTGGTGGGCAGCAGCCGGTTGACGAGGACGGCGTCGGTGCGGCGGCCGTGGAGGGCCAGCCCGGCGCGGAGGGCGTGGAGCTTGGCCGTGGCGAGCGGGCCGGCTTCGGTGACCAGGCGGACGGACGTGCCGGGAGCGTCGATCACCCGCTGGACGGCGGCGAGTTCGCGCTCCCAGCGCTCGGCGGCCTCGTACAGCTTCTGGGCCGGCATCGGGACGCCCGCGAGCTGGGCGAGCACCGGGCGCAGCGCGCGGGCGGCCTGGCGCTCGGGCGGCAGCAGGCGGCGCAGATAGCGGCGGACCTGGGCGGGCAGCGCGAGCAGCCGGATCGTTTCGGCCGCGGGCGGCATGTCGACGACGAGCAGGTCCCAGGCATCCGATTCGTGTTCGGTGCGCAGGGCGTGCAGCAGCGCGAAGGCCTCGGAGCCGGGGAGTTCGGTGAGTTCGTCCTCGTCGAGGGGGGCGGCGCCGAGGAGGTCGAGGGCGGTGCCGGCGCGCTCCTGGAAGGCCAGGAACTCCTGCCGGAAGCGGTCGCCGGAGTCGATGCGGCGGGCGTGCAGGCCGGGGGCTATTGCGGTCGCGGCATCCGCTCGCAGACGTGAGCGCAGCATCGCTTCCGGAGCACTGCTCTCGGCCGTGAGCAGCAGTACGCGCGCTCCCTGCCGGGCGGCGGCCAGGGCGGTCGCGGCGGCCAGCGTGCTGCGGCCCGAGCCGCCGGCACCGGTGACAAGGACGGTCCGCACGCTCAGAGCTTCTTGCCCTCGTCGGCGGACGCCCCGGAACCCCCGGCGCTTCCGGACCCGCTCTCCACCCGCTTCTTCAGCCCGGCCAGCGCGCGGTCGATGATGACCTTCTCCGCCTTGCGCTTGATCATCCCGAGCATCGGGATCTTCACATCGACGGTCAGCCGGTAGGTGACCTCGGTGGCGGCGCCACCGCGCGCCGCCGCAAGCCGGTACGAACCGTCCAGCGCCCGCAGCATCTGCGACTTGACCAGCGACCAGCTGACCTCGTTCTCCCCCGTCCAGGTGTAGGCGAGGGTGTGGTCGTCCTTGATCGCACCAGCGTCCAGTACCAGGCGCACCTGCTCGGCGCGGCCCCGGTCGTCCTCGGCGAGCACCTCCGCCTCCTTGACCTCTCCGGTCCACTCCGGATAGCGGTCAAAGTCGGCGATCACTGACATCACTTCGGCGGGTGCCGCCTCGATCGTGATGCTTGAGCTGGTGTGTTCGGCCATCGCCGTGACTCCTCCATGCCAATCCATGCCGATTCGCGATCCATGCCGATTCGCGCCGGTCCGCCAAGCCGGTCCACCGACTCGCGTCACGCTCGTAAAGCTCGTCAAACTCCGTGTCTCTGCTGCTGAAGGCTACCGCGCGGCGGGTGTCCGGCGGACGCGTGGCCGCGCACAGCGCCACCGCGGGCTCACCACTCCAGGACGTACGGCGTCCCCGTCGCGTTGAAGTGCCCGACGTTGACGCACTCCGTGGCGCCGATCCGCACCCGGCGGGCGAGCGGCTGATGCACATGCCCGAAAAGGGAGTAACGGGGCCGGGTGGTACGAATCGCCTCCAGCAGCGCCGCACTTCCCCGCTCGAAGCGGCGGGCGACCGTGTCGTAGCAGAGTTCGGGGACATCCGGCGGAATGTGGGTACACAGCACATCCACCTCCCCCACCGCCTCGATCTTGGCGGCGTACTCCTCGTCCCCGATCTCGTACGGGGTCCGCATGGGTGTCGTGAGCCCACCCCCGACGAACCCGAAGACCCAGCCGCCGATTTCCACCCGCTGGCCGTCGAGGACGGTGACGCCCTCCCCCGCGTACTCGGCCCACAGCCGCGGCATGTCGACGTTCCCGTAGGTGGCGTACGCGGGCGTGGGGAAGGCGGCGAACAGCTCGGCGTACTGCTTGCGCACCGCGCCCTCGATGACGGCCTCCCTGCTGTGGCCCGCCCGGTCCAACTCCCCCCAGAGCCTGCGCCCGAGATCGCGGGCCTCCTCGAAGCGGCGCGCGGTGCGCAGCTCGACGAGGGCGTGGGCGTTCTCGACGCCGAACAGCTCGGGGAAGATGCCGCGCGAATGATCGGCGTAATCCAGGAAGAGCACCAGGTCGCCGAGGCAGACCACGGCATCCGCGCCGTCGCCGGCGGCGGCCAGGCCACGGCTGTTGCCATGGACGTCACTCACCACATGCACACGCATGGCGCCACCCTAGATGCCCCGGGAAGTTGCCGGGAGGCCGCCTGCGACCTGGGGTTACTTTCGGGTCAGTACGCTGCTGGTCTACTCTGCGCGAGAGCAGTCCCATGGCGTGTCGTAAACCCTGTGTAAAGCGTGTGACGCATGAAACATCTGGCCTCGAACCCCTATCCCAAAAGCAATACCGATGGGTAACGTCCGGGCAGTCCAATCCCCCCTTGCATGATCATGGACCGCAACCGGTGCGCACACAGCGTCGTGGCGCCGGCGCCAATGAGGAGCAGCAGTCTTGCGCGAGTTCAGCCTTCCGGCCCTGTACGAGGTCCCCGCGGACGGCAATCTGACGGATCTCATCCGCCGAAATGCCGCGCAGCACCCGGATGTTGCCGTCATTGGACGCAAGGTGAACGGCCAGTGGCAGGACGTCACCGCCACGGCCTTCCTCGCCGAGGTCCGCGCCGCGGCCAAGGGCCTGATGGCCTCCGGCGTCAAGCCCGGCGACCGGGTCGGCCTGATGTCGCGCACCCGCTACGAGTGGACGCTGCTGGACTTCGCGATCTGGAGCGCCGGCGCGATCACCGTCCCGGTGTACGAGACCAGCTCCGCCGAGCAGATCCAGTGGATACTCGGCGACTCGGGCGCGGTCGCCTGCCTGGTGGAGAGTCCCGGCCATGAGGCCGCCGTGGAGTCCGTACGCGACCGGCTCCCGGACCTGGAGAACATCTGGCAGATCGAGCGGGACGCGGTGGCCCGGCTGCGGGCCGCGGGCGCCGACATCACCGACGCGGAGGTCGACGAGCGCAGCGCGCTCGCCGACGCGGACTCGCCCGCCACCATCGTCTACACCTCCGGCACCACCGGCCGCCCCAAGGGCTGTGTGCTCAGCCACCGCAGCTTCTTCGCCGAGTGCGGCAATGTCGTCGAGCGGCTGCGCCCGCTCTTCCGTACGGGCGACTCCTCGGTCCTGCTCTTCCTCCCCGTGGCGCATGTCTTCGGCCGCCTGGTCCAGGTGGCGGCGCTCATGGCCCCCATCAAGCTCGGCCACGCCCCCGACATCAAGCACCTCACGGACGATCTGGCCTCATTCCGCCCGACGATGATCCTGGGCGTCCCCCGCGTCTTCGAGAAGGTCTACAACTCGGCGCGCGCCAAGGCGCAGGCCGACGGCAAGGGCAAGATCTTCGACAAGGCCGCGGACACCGCGATCGCGTACAGCCGGGCGCTGGACACCGCCGACGGCCCCTCCCTCGGCCTCAAGGTCAAGTACAAGGTCTTCGACCGCGTCGTCTACGGCAAGCTGCGCGCCGTCCTCGGCGGCCGCGCCACCCACGCCATCTCGGGCGGCGCCCCGCTCGGCGAGCGCCTCGGCCACTTCTACCGCGGCATCGGCTTCACCGCCCTGGAGGGCTACGGCCTGACGGAGTCCTGTGCGGCCACCGCCTTCAACCCCTGGGACCGCCAGAAGATCGGCACCGTCGGCCAGCCGCTGCCCGGCTCCGTGGTCCGCATCGCCGACGACGGCGAGGTCCTCCTGCACGGTGAACACCTCTTCACCGAGTACTGGAACAACCCCTCGGCCACCGAAGAGGCCCTCTCCGACGGCTGGTTCCACACCGGCGACATCGGCACCCTCGACGAGGACGGCTACCTCGCCATCACCGGCCGCAAGAAGGAAATCCTGGTCACCGCGGGCGGCAAGAACGTCGCCCCGGCGGTCATCGAGGACCGTATCCGCGCCCACGCCCTGATCGCCGAATGCATGGTCGTCGGCGACGGCCGCCCCTTCATCGGCGCCCTGATCACCCTCGACGAGGAATTCCTCCCCCGCTGGGCCGAGGAACACGGCCACCCGGGCGATGTCACCCCCGCCGACATCGCCAAGGACCCGGAACTGCTGGCCGCCGTACAGCGGGCCGTCGACGACGGGAATGCGGCCGTGTCCAAGGCCGAGTCGGTACGCAAGTTCCGCATCCTGCCGGCGCAGTTCACGGAGGAGTCGGGGCATGTCACGCCGTCGCTGAAGCTGAAGCGGAATGTTGTGGCGAAGGACTTCTCCGAGGAAATCGAAGCGATTTACCGGGGGTGAAGCGCCCCACGTTGTCGGCTGCGGCGCCGTGGGGTCAAAGCAGCGCCTTCAGGCGCCCCGCGAGCCCGTCCCAGCGCCACTTCTCCTCGACCCAGGCGCGACCGCGTGCGCCCATCCGGTGGCGTAGATCGGGGTCCTTCAGGAGGGTGATGAGGCGTTCGGCGGTGGGGGCGGGGGCGCCGCCGGGGACGACCCAGCCGGTTTTGCCGTCGAGGACGGCGTCGGGGGCGCCGCCGGAGTCGCCGGCCACCACGGGCAGGCCGGTGGCGGAGGCCTCCAGGTAGACGATGCCGAGCCCTTCGACGTCGAGGCCGCCGCGGCGGGTGCGGCAGGGCATGGCGAAGACGTCGCCGGCGCCGAAGTGGGCCGGGAGTTCCTCCCAGGGAACGGCGCCGGTGAAGCGTACGGAGTCGGCGACGCCGTTGCGCAGGGCGAGGGCGTGGAGGTCCTTCTCGTAGGGGCCGCCGCCGACGATCAGCAGGACCGCCTCCGGGACCTCGGCCAGGACGGCGGGCATGGCCTCGATGAGGGTGTCCTGGCCCTTGCGGGGGACGAGACGGGAGACGCAGACGATGACCGGGCGGTCGGCGAGGCCGAGGCGGGCCCGTACGGCGTCGCCGCCCGAGGCGGGGTGGAAGGTCTTCTCGTCGACGCCGGGCGGGAGTTGGACCATGCGGGACGCGGCGGCCGGAGTGAGCGCGCCCGCAATCCGGGAGCGGGTGTATTCGCCGAGGTAGGTGAGGGTGTCGGTGCCCTCGCCGATGCGCCGGAGGAGCCGGCGGGCGGCGGGGAGCTGGGCCCAGCCCGCCTCATGGCCGTGCGTGGTCGCCACGATGCGCCGGGCGCCGGCGGCGCGGAGGGCGGGCGCCATCAGGCCGAGGGGGGCGGCGGCGCCGAACCAGACCGAGGAGCAGCCGTGTTCGCGCAGCAGGACGGTGGCGCGCCGGGTCACCCTGGGCGTGGGCAGGAGCATGGTCGTACGGTCGCGGATCACCGTGAACGGCTGCTCGGCATCGAAGGCGGCGGTGGCCGCAAGACCTTCCTTGGTGCGCTTCCACGTCGAGGCGTAGACGACGACCTGGGAGGGGTCCAGGCGCAGCGCCATGCTGTGCAGGAAGGCCTGGATGCCGCCGGGCCGGGGCGGGAAGTCGTTGGTGACGATCAGCGTCTTGTGCACGGTGGTCTTTCGCCAGGGGTTGCGCGGGGCCGGTCCCGGCCGACAGTACCGGGTCGCCGTCCGGCGGCGGGCGGCCCGGCCCGCCGCGCCCCTACCGCCTCCCGCGCGGCGGGTCGCTCACCGCAACTGCCCTTCCACATACTCCCGCCACTCCTGGGTGAACTCCGCGACCCCCATGCCCAGTTGGGACCGCAGCGCCCGGTCCAGCCGCTCGGCGCGGTCCTGGCGGCGGGCGTCGTGGGCGGAGGCGGAGCCAGGGGTGTGCCCGGCCCTGGGGCGGTGGGTGGCCCGGAGCACCTCGATCGGTGGCCCGAGCCGGCCCGCGGCGGTCTCGGCGCCGCTGCGGCCCGCGGCGCGGTAGAAGGCGATCAGCTTGGCCTCGCCCCACTTGTCGGCGATCATGCGGCAGGCGAGCCAGCCGCCCTCGTACGCCTTCGCCAGGCGGTCCGCGCCGGCCTGGAAGCCGAAGTCCTCGTCGGTGGGGAGGCGGTCGGGGGTCTTGCCGAGGGCGACCGCGCGGGAGAGTTCGGGGGCGGTGATGGCGGCCTTGCGGCGTATATCGCGATAGGCGACCCAGTCGGCGAAGCCCTCGGAGAGCCACAGGGGGGTGGCCTCGGTGGTAACCGTACGGGTGGCGACATGGGCGGTCTCGTGGGTGAGGACGACCGCGCGGCCGAGGTCGTTGAGTTCCTCGTACGCCTCCGGGTTGACGATCACCCGGTCCGCGGGGGCGGTGGCCGAGGCGCCCGCCTCGCCGGTGGTGACGGCCGCGATGCCCATGTAGCCGGCGGAGTCGCCGCTGCCCAGCAGCTGCGCCATCTGGTCGACGGTGTCCGGCGCCTCCACCACCACCTTCGCCGACCAGCTGCTCTTCCAGGCGTCGGAGACCGCGGGCACCGCCTCGTCCACCCGGTCCGCAAGATCGCGCAGCCGCGCCGGGTCGGTGGCGCCGCCCAGGACGAGGCTGTGCCGGCCGCGCACCAGCCGTACCGGGCCCTGGTCCCACAGCTGGCGGGTGCCGGGCCGCCCGGCCGGGGTGCCGTCGGTGTCCGAGGTGATCCGCCAGCGGCCGCCGCGTTCGGTGAGCGTGAGGTACTGGAGGGAGGTCACGGGCGCGGTGTCGTAGCCCTTGAGGCGGTAGCTCAGCCGTACCTTGGCGGCCATCCGGCCGTGGGGGCCGCCGGCCGGGAGCGGGAAGGCATCGGTGGAGACGAGGTCGTAGCGCCAGTCGGTGAGCGGGACCGCCGTGAGGTTGGCGATCAGGCGGCGCTGGCGGGCGCGGTAGGGGGTGGCCGCCCGCGGGTCGACGGTGGCCAGGAGGGCGGCGGTGTCCCGGTGGCGGACGGCCCGCGCGCGGGCGTCGAGCATCCGCTGGACGTCCGGGAAGCGGTCGCGCGGCGGGGACTGGGGTGCGCAGCCGGTGAGCGGGACGAGCAGCGCAAGGAGCGGGGCGGCACAGACCGCCGCCCCGGCCCGTGACGGCCATCGCCGCCGCGCCCGCTGACGTGACATGCCGCTGATCGTAAGTGCGACCCGCCCGGCGCAAAAACGCAGGGAAACGGCGGGAGGGGGGTCGAGGGCCGGTTCAGGGCCTGGTGACGGAGGCGACCGGCATCATGCCGACGGGGTCGTAGCGGACCCGGGCACCCGGATACGGGGCGTGCACGACCTGGCCGTTGCCCACGTACATCCCGACGTGGCTGGCGTCCGAGCGGTAGACGACCAGGTCGCCGGGCTGCGCCTGGGAGAGCGGCACCTGGCGGCCGGCGCCCCGCTGGGCCTCCGAGGTCCGCGGGATGGAGACTCCGGCGCGCGCATAGGCCCATTGGGTGAGTCCGGAGCAGTCGAAGGACGAGGGGCCGCTGCTTCCCCAGGCGTACGGGGAGCCGACGGCGGCGAGTGCGGCGGCGACGGCCGCGGCGGCCCGCCCGGAGGCCGGTACGGCGCCGGAGAGGTCGGGGAGGATCTCGTCCCGCCCGTCGCTGCGGGAGGCCCGGCCGTAGGCCGCCCTGGCGTCCCGCGGGAGGGCGTTCAGCAGGCGCTGGGCGGCGGCCAGCTTGCGCCGGACCGCCTTCTTGCCGCGGGCGACGTCCCGGCGGCCGGCCTCCAGGGCCGCCAGCTTCGCGGCGGTCGCCCGGCGCTGCTGCTCCAGGGCCCGCAGCGCGTCCTGGAGCTCGCGCAGCTCGTGCGCCCGGGTGCTGTTGATCCGGTCGAGGGCGAAGGCCTTCTCGAGGTAGCTGTCGGGGCGTTCGGAGAGCAGCAGGCGCAGGGCGGGGTCGATGCCGCCGCCCCGGTACTGGGCGGCGGCCAGGGCGCCGAGCCGGGTGCGCATCCGGTTGACCTGCTCCTGGGCGCGGGCGGTGCGGTCCTGGAGGTTCGCCACCTCGTCCCGCAGCCGCCGGGTCCGCTCGTCGGCGCCGTTGACGTTCTCGGTGGCCCGCTCGGCCTCCTCGTAGAGCTTGTCGAGCCGTGCGGTGGCCGCTTCCCGGCCCGCGGCGGGGTGTTCCGCGGGGTCGGCCGAGGCCGGTGTCCCCGACAGTGCGGCGGCCGCGGTTGCCAGGGCCGCCGAGACGGCGGTGACACCGGTGCGGGTGACGGGGCCTGGCTGTGAGGTACGGCGATGGGAGACCACGTGTGCCGCACTCCTTCCCTGTGCAGCCGCTGCCGCCCGGGAGGGCGGACGGTGACCCGCAGCTGCGAGGGCAGACAGTAACGGCGCAGGTCGGTGGCGACCAAAGACCCTTTTCCGTCCGCACAATGCCGCCCCGCCGGTGACTGCGCAGGTCACCGGCGGGGCGGGAAGTCAGCGGCGGGGGCCGCAATTCGCCCGTTCGGGCGGCAGGTTGCAACTGTTGTGAGGCTTTTCAGACCCTTGTGCCTGGTGTGATCAGACCCGCACGCCGAACGCGAACGGCATGTTGTTGATCGACTCGTAGCGCACCGCGGCGCCCGGCTTCGGGGCGTGCAGCACCGTGCCGTTGCCCGCGTAGAGGCCGATGTGGTGCAGGTCGTTGTAGAAGAGCACCAGGTCGCCGGGCTTGAGCTGGCTCTCCGAGCCGAGCCGGGTGCCGGCGTTGGCCTGCTCCTGCGAGGTGCGCGGCAGCGACTGGCCGGCTTGCTGGTAGGCCCAGGAGGTCAGGCCCGAGCAGTCGAAGGAGGAGGGGCCGGTGGCGCCCCAGACGTACGGCGAGCCGATCTTGGACTGGGCGGCGGACAGGGCGGCCGCACCGCGCTGCGACGCGGGCACGTCGTCGCCGAGGTCGGTCCGGTCGTTGGCGCGGTTGGCGCGCTCCTGCTCCGCCTGCATGGCCGCCTTCTCCTTGGCGGTCATGGCGTTGAGCAGCTCCTGCGCCTTGGCGAGCTTGCCCTTGATCTCGTCCTTCTTCTCACCGAGGACCTTGCGGGTCGCGCTGAGGTCCTCGATCTTGCCGGCGGCCTCCGCGCGCTCCTGGGCGAGCCGGCGCTGCTTGTCCGCGATGGTCTTGAGCTGCTCGGCCTGGTGGCCGCTCAACTGGTCGAGGGTGGAGGCCTTGTCCAGGTAGCTGTCCGGGTCGCCGGAGAGGAAGAGCTGGACCGAGGGGTCGATGCTGCCGCTGCGGTACTGGCCGGAGGCGACGGCGCCCAGGCCTTTGCGGAGCTGGTTGAGCTCCTGCTGGCCGCGGGCGACCTTGTCCTGGAGGCGGTCCACCTCCTTCTGGAGCTTGTTCTGGTCTTCCTTGGCGCCGTTGTACTTCTCGGTGGCCTGCTCCGCCTGCTCGTAGAGCTTGTCGACCTGGGCCTTGACGTCCTTCTTGGACGGGTTCGGGGCGGCCTGGGCGGCCTGGGAGGACAGGGCGACGGCCGCGGCGGCGGTCGCGGTGAGCACGGTCACGCGAGTACGGCTCGGCTGCTTGGGTCGACGGTGGGACGCCACGGGGGCGAGCTCCTTCTTCCTCCAGCCGCCTACCGGGAAGTGGGGGGTGAAACCCCGGCTCCGCGTGAACGCCGCGGACTCGGCGGTACCTCCACTGACCATCCCGGTTGGATAATCACCTGTATGAAGGTTCGAGGCCCGACCTTAGTAACCGAGTTGTGATCGCTTCAAATCCCCACAGGAAAAATCTGTGCCACGGGCCCCAAGCTTTACCAACATCACACAGGCAGTAAGCGGCACTTGACGCTCCGGTACGGCAGTCAAGGGAAAATCAAGTGGTTTTCCGGGCGGGACGCCCCCGGAGCCGCAAAACGGTCAGGTCCGGGCAAGTCGCTTGAGGAGCAAGGCAGATGCGACCGGCCGGGCGCCCGCCTTGGCGACGCCGTCGGCCACTTCCCGGTCCGTGGAGACCACGACGACCGGGCGGCCGGGCGGTTCGGCCCGTACCAGCTGACGAATCAACTCATCGGCCGTTACGCCCGGTTTGCTGAACAGGACCCGCACCCCGCGCGGCGGCGCGAGCAGCACCGGCGCCGCCAGCTCCGCGCCGTCGAAGACGCAGGTCATCTCCGCGCCGGTCTGCGCGGCCAGCACCGCCAGCCCGCCCAGCAGCCGCAGCCGCTGTTTGTCCAGAGGCATGGTGGGATAGCCGGTTTTGGTGACGTTGTAGCCGTCCACCACCAAATGCGCCTGCGGCAGCGCCAGTAGCTGGTCGAGCAGCGCCGGGTCCATCTCCGACAGCGCGCGGGTCGCGATGTCCTTGGGCGTCATCTTGCCGGGCGCGACCGCCTCGACGGTGTCCGCCGGATGGACGTTGGCGGGCGGCAGGGCCAGTTCGCGGCGCAGCCCCTGGGCGGCGTCCAGCACCGTGTCCAGCAGCAGCCGCAGCCGCATGTCCTCGACGCTGCGGCCTTCACGGGCGGCCCGCCGGCTGGTCTCCAGCGCCGTCTCGACCTCGGCGACACGGGCCTTGAGCCGGCGCAGCTCGCTGTCCGCGACGGCCTTCTCCGTCGCGGCCTGGGAGCGCGCGGCGTCCACCGCGGACGCGGCCTTGCGCACCGCCGCCTCGCCGCGCTTGACGTCGCTCAGCGCGCTCCGCAGCTTGCGATGCAGCGACTCGCTCTCCTTGCGGGCCGCGTCCAGATCGGCCCGGACCCGGTCGGCGTCCGCACGGGCCTCGCTGCGCGCCTGCGCCAGCTCCTCGCGCAGCCGGGCCAGCTCCCGTTCGGCCTCCTCACCGGCCCGCTCGGCGCGCACCCGCTGCGCCTCCTCGCCGGCCGCCGCGACGAGCTTGACCCAGCCCTCGGGGCGCAGCACATAGGCCGCCGCCGCAACGTCCAGCGGATCGGCGGCCGCGGGCGGGGTGCCGTCCTCCAGGGCCGCGGCCAGCTCCGGCTGGGCCTCGCGCAGCTTGCCCGCGATCCGCTGCCGGAAGACCGCGTCGCTCTCCAGCGCCGCGGCCATCGCATTTCCGGCGAACTTGGCGCGGCGGGTGGGGGTGAACCGGGCGTACTGCCGCAAGGGGGGCGGGAGTTCGGAAACCGTCAGCGCACCGAACGACTCCGCGGTGAGCGCCACGACACGGCGCCGTACGCCCTCGGGCAGCGGACGGTCGAGCACCTCGTCGACGGCATCCTCCGATGCGTCGGCGTGCGCCGCCCCCGGCTCCCTTTCTGGACGCTCCACCACGGCTTGATCGCTCCGATCTCAGGCGCTCGCGCCCGGCCGGTCCACCAGCTCGATCTGGTCGACCGCGTTGCACCAGCGGCAGCGCACGGACTCGATGCTCTCACTGAGGACCTCGCGCTCCTCCACCTTCGGCTCCCCCGCAAGGTCCAGGTGGACGTACTCCACGACCTTGGACCGGCGGGTCACATCGAAGCGGGTGAGGTTGCCGCAGAGCGTGCAGCGCCACCGCGTTTCGGCCGTCGGCAGGGGAGCAGCCATCGTGTTGTCCTCTTTCGTACTCGTCATGCTCGTCGGTCTCGTGCTGATGTACGGGTTCACGCGGTGCGCCGTCGGACTGCGGAAATACGCAAGGTACTGACTGCAACCCTACGGCCTGGAGGGGGCCGGGTGCGGGCCGTGCCCAGGAGGCGGGACACGGCGAGGCACTCTGTCCCGAATGCCCCCATTACGCCATGATCACTTCATGACGGCGCCGCCCCTGTTCCCGGGCATCCCCCGGCCACCGCACCCCGCCCGCTCCCTGGCAGCGGCCTTCTCCCGGACGACGAACGTCCTCATCGGGCTGTGCTGCGTCATCTTCGCGATCGGCCCGGCCTCCGGCCTGAACCATGTGTACGGCCACGGCGACGCCCTGCTACAGGCCCAGACCGCCTACTTCGAGCGCTGGGGCGTGATTCCGCTCGATCTGTGGAGCGGCTCGCTCCGCGCCCTGATCACCCCGTTGACCGCGCTGTTCGTCCACGGCAGCTGGCTGCACCTGCTCGGCAACATGCTGTTTCTGTACGTCTTCGGCGGCATGACCGAGAGCCGGATGGGGCGGCTGCCGTTCACCGCCTTCTACCTCGCCACCGGCTACCTCGCCCTGCTCGGCTACGCCGCCGCGCACGCCACCTCCGGCCAGACCCTGGTGGGCGCCTCCGGCTCGATCTCCGGCGTACTCGGCGCCTTCCTCTACCTCTTCCCCAGGGCCCGCGTCACCAGCGTCTTCCCCTTCCTCTTCTTCCTCCCCCTGCGCTTCCCCGCCTGGATCGTGCTGCTCTTCTGGTTCGTCCTCCAGTGGCAGGCCGCACAGGCCGGCCCCCACGGCCCCGGCGTCGCCTACCTCGCCCATGTGGTCGGGTTCGCGCTCGGCTTCCTGTACGCCTGGGTGCGCTACGGGAGGGATAGTGTGGGGTCCACCAGGGAGAACGCCCCGGCGACCGAGGGAGAGAGCCAGCCGTGATCACGTCGATCGTGCTCATCAAGACCAGCGTGGACCAGATCCCGGAGATCGCCCAGCAGATCGCCGCGCTGGACGGCGTCAGCGAGGTCTACTCCGTCACCGGTGCGCACGACCTGATCGCCATGGTGCGGGTCGCCGCCCACGACGACCTTGCCGATGTCATCCCTGGCCGGATCAGCAAGGTCCCTGGCGTCGCCTCGACCGAGACGCACATTGCGTTCCGCACGTACTCCCAGCACGACCTGGAGGCGGCGTTCGCCATCGGCCTGGACGCGTAGACGCGTAGCGTCTGCGCCCCACGTTGTTGGCTTTCCCTCCGTGGTGGTGTCTCGCCGTTGCTCCCCCACTGCCCTAAAGGGCGTGGGAGGTACCCCCAGCGGCGGGCGTGGTGTTGTCGGGTGCGGTGACGGCCCTCCGGACTCCGTCCTGCGGGCCGTCCCCTCCCGTGGGTGGGCGGAAAGGGCCGGTGGGGGCGTGCGTCGCTACGCACACCCCCACCGGTTTTCTTCCCCCCACAACGGGGAGGGGCCGGGCCGCAGGACGGAGTCCGGAGGCCCGGTCCCTCAGCCGAACAGCCCCGCGCAGCGGCACCAGCCCGCCAAACGGAGGCAAAGCCAGGCACGTCGGCCCAGGCAAAGCGCAGCGGAGCGGTGGGAAAAGGCCTACGCGGACGCGGGTACGCAACGGCCGTCCTCGGTGCGGTAGTTCCACCGCGCGCCGTCCGCGACCAGTTCCTTGACCGCTCGCACGAAGCGGTCAACATGCTCGTCGGGGGTGCCGGCGCCGAAACTGACCCGGATGGCGTTCAGAGAACGCTCACCCGGCGCCGCCTCGGGCGCACCGCACTCCCCCGGCTCCTGCGGCTCACTGCCGAGCAGGGTCCGTACGAGCGGGTGGGCGCAGAAGAGGCCGTCGCGGACGCCGATGCCGTACTCGGCGGACAGCGCGGCCGCGAAGTGCGAGCTGTTCCAGCCCTCGACGACGAAGGAGATCACGCCCACCCGCGGGGCGTCGTCGCCGAAGAGGGAGAGGACGTTGACCTCGGGCACCTCGGCCAGGCCCGCCCGGACCCGGGCGATCAGCGCCTGCTCGCGGGCGACCAGTTGGTCGAACCCGGCCTCGGTCAGCGCCCGGCAGGCGGAGGCGATGGAGTAGGCACCGATGACGTTCGGGGAGCCGGCCTCGTGCCGGGCCGCGGTGGTGTGCCACTCGACGTCCACGCCGCCGTCCGCGCGGCGGGACACCTTGCGGCTGGCGCCGCCGCCCGCCAGGTACGGCTCCGCGTCCTGGAGCCAGTCCGCGCGGCCCGCCAGCACCCCGGCGCCGAACGGCGCGTACAGCTTGTGTCCGGAGAAGGCGACCCAGTCGACGTCCAGCTCCGCGATGTCGACGGGGTGGTGCGGGGCGAGCTGCGCGGCGTCGAGGACGATCCGGGCGCCGTGGGCATGCGCGGCGGCCGCCAGCTCCTGTACGGGCCAGAGCTCACCGGTGACGTTCGAGGCGCCGGTGACGCACACCAGGGCGGGACCGCTCCGCTGCGCTCCGCCTCCGCTCTTCACCGAGTCTCCGGAAGCGGAGCACGGCTCGCGCTCGGCCAGCGCCTGCTCGAGGATGGCCACCGCCTGCTGCGGGGTGCGCGGCGCGTTCAGGTACGTCACGGCGGTGTCCGCGCGCTGTTCCCACGGCAGCAGCGACGCGTGGTGCTCGGTCTCGAAGACGAACACCTGGGTGCGGTCCGGGAGTACGGCCGCCAGCAGGTTGAGCGAGTCGGTCGTGGAGCGGGTGAAGACGACCTGGTCGTCGGCCCGGCAGCCGAGGAAGTCCGCGATCGTCTTCCGGCTGTTCTCGAAGAGGTCGGTGGACAGCTGCGAGAGGTATCCGGCGCCGCGGTGCACGCTGCCGTAGTACGGGGCGTAGGCGGCCACGTCGTCCCAGACCCGCTGCAGGGCCGGGGCGCTGGCGGCGTAGTCCAGTGCGGCGTAGGCGGCCTCGCCGCCGGTCACGAGCGGGACGGTGACATCCCGGCCCAGAACCGGCAGCGGGGCACAAACGGAACGGTCGGCGGCAACGGCGGAAACAGACATGGCGAACTCCCGTAACAGGAAAGCGAATTCACCGCGGGCGGGTGCGCGGAAGGGCACCGCACAGCACACGCGGCGGGAAAGAAAAGGGGTGCGGAAAAGGGGCCGACGGCCCTATCGCATTCGCTGAATCACGGAAGAGGCTCCCTCGAGGACCAGGATCCCTGGCGAGGGATCCGCGCTTGCCGCAGACCTCGCTGCCTGCGGCCTGGTCATCACCCGGGGCACCCCGCCACGGACGGAGGGTTGCCGGACAGCGGGCCGGGGCCTGTGTCGCTGTCACTCGTGACCTGCGCAGCATCATGCCATACGGCCGATGCGCCGCAAGCCCCGGTCCGGATGACGGACCGGGGCTTGCGTCACACCGTGCGTGACGGGGTGCTCAGGCGTTGGTTGCGGCCACCCACCGCTCCAGCACGCGCTTGGCCGCCCCGGAGTCGATGGCCGCGGCGGCCTTCGCCATCCCGGCCCGGATCTGCTCCGCCAGCGGCGCGTCCGTCGGCTCCAGCGCCACCAGCGCCGCCGCGGCGTTCAGCACCACCGCGTCGCGTACCGGGCCGGTCTCGCCGTCCAGCAGGCGGCGGGCCACATCGGCGTTGTACGACGCGTCCGCGCCGCGCAGCGCCTCCACCGGCACCAGGTCGATGCCGACGTCCCGCGGGTCGAAGGCCTCCTCGCGCACCGCGCCGTCCCGCACGATCCACACCCTCGAGGTGGCGGTCGTGGTCAGCTCGTCCAGGCCGTCGTCGCCGCGGAAGACCAGCGCCGACGAGCCCCGCTCGGCGAGCACCCCGGCCAGGATCGGCGCCATCCGGGCGTCGGCGACGCCGGTGGCCTGGGCGCGGACCCGGGCGGGGTTGGTCAGCGGGCCCAGCACATTGAAGGTCGTACGGATGCCGAGCTGACCGCGGGCATTGGCGACATGGCGCAGCGAGGGGTGGAACTTCACCGCGAAGCAGAAGGTGATGCCCGCTTCCTGGGCGACCTCGGTGACCCGCTGCGGAGTGAGGTCGAGGTTGACGCCGAGCTTCTCCAGGACGTCGGAGGCGCCGCTGGCCGAGGACGCCGCGCGGTTGCCGTGCTTGACGACCTTGGCGCCGGTGCCGGCCACCACGATCGAGGACATCGTGGAGATGTTGACGGTCTTGGCACCGTCGCCGCCGGTGCCGACGATGTCGACGCTGGGGCCGGGCACCTCGATCAGCCGGGCGTGTGCGTACATGGTGCGCACCAGGCCGGAGATCTCGGCGACGGTCTCGCCCTTGGCGCGCAGGGCCACCGCGAACCCGGCGATCTGGGCGTCGCTGGCCTCGCCCCGCATGATCTTGTCCATCGCCCAGGCGGTGTCGTCGGCGGCGAGGTCACGGCCGTCCAGCAGGGCGTTGAGGATGCCCGGCCAGGTGTGGGCCGCCACGCTGTCGCCGCCAACCGGGGTCACAACGTTCATGGTCCACACTCCTGGTCTGTCTACTGCCTGTGACCTCACCCTATCGAGCCGCGGGAACGCCGGAGGGCCCCGTCCGGTGCTCGGACGGGGCCCTCTGGGTGGCGTACTACGTGCGCCTTACAGCGCTGTGGTGATCAGTGGTGGCCGTGGCCGCTGGTGATCTCCTGGTACTCCTCGACCGTCGGCTTGGGGATGACGTTGTCCTCGCCGTAGTAGGTCTTCGAGAGCTTGGCACGCAGCTTCTGCGACCGGGTGAACTTGCGGCGGACGCCGTTCTCGTCGACCTCCGGGCCCAGCTCGTAGGGGGCGGGCTGCTCGTGCTGGGTGAGCACGTGCAGCTGCTCCTGGCCGAGCGGCTCGTGGACCTCGACGAACTCGCCGTGCGGCAGGCGCTTGATGATGCCGGACTCGCGGCCGTGCAGCACCTTGTCCTTGTCGCGCCGCTGCAGACCCAGGCAGATCCGCTTGGTGGCGATGAAGGCCAGCACCGGAAGGACGAAGAAGCCGATCCGGACGAACCAGGTGAGCGAGTTGAGCGACAGGTGGAAGTGCGTCGCCCACAGGTCGTTGCCGCCGCCGATCAGCATCACGAAGTACGCGACGAGCCAGGCCACACCGAAGCCGGTGCGGGTGGGGGCGTTGCGCGGGCGGTCCAGGATGTGGTGCTCACGCTTGTCGCCGCGGACCCAGGACTCGACGAACGGGTAGACCGCGATGGCGACCAGGACCAGCGGGAAGATCAGGATCGGGATCAGCACACCGAAGTTGATGGTGTGGCCCCAGAAGTCCCACTCCCAGCCCGGCATGACACGCACCAGGCCCTCGGCGAAGCCCATGTACCAGTCCGGCTGCGCACCGGTGGAGACCTGGTCCGGCCGGTACGGCCCGATGGCCCACACGGGGTTGATGCTGGCGACCGCGGCGATCACCGAGATCACACCGAAGACCAGGAAGAAGAAGCCTCCGGCCTTGGCCATGTAGACCGGCAGCAGCGGCATGCCCACGACGTTGCTGTTGGTCTTGCCGGCACCCGGGAACTGCGTGTGCTTGTGGTAGAAGACCAGGATCAGGTGCGCCACCAGCAGGCCGAGCATGATGCCCGGCAGCAGCAGGACGTGCACCGTGAAGAACCGCGGGATGATGTCGTGGCCCGGGAACTCGCCGCCGAAGATGAACATCTGCAGGTACGAGCCGACCAGCGGCATCGCCAGGATGACGCCCTCGATGAACCGCACGCCGGTGCCGGAGAGCAGGTCGTCGGGGAGCGAGTAGCCGGTGAAGCCGGTGAACATGCCCAGCACGAACAGCAGGAAGCCGAACAGCCAGTTGACCTCGCGCGGCTTGCGGAAGGCGCCCGTGAAGAACACCCGCATCATGTGGACCATCATCGCGGCCAGGAAGACCAGCGCCGCCCAGTGGTGGATCTGGCGGATGAGCAGGCCACCGCGGACGTCGAAGCTGATGTCCAGCGTCGACTCGAAGGCCTGGGTCATCCGGATCCCCTGCATGGGCACATAGGAACCGTGATAGGTCACCTCGGCCATGCTCGGGTGGAAGAACAGCGTCAGATAGACACCGGTCAGGATGATGATGATGAAGCTGTAGAGCGCGACCTCACCCAGCATGAAGGACCAGTGGTCCGGGAAGATCTTGCGCATGTTGGACTTGGCGAGGCTGTAGATGCCCAGCCGGCCGTCCGCCCAGTCGGCGATCCGCTCGCCCCGCGGCGCCTGGCCGCGGCGCGGGTTGGTCGCGCTTGTCTCGTTACTCATCCGCGCTCCCAGAAGCTCGGGCCGACGGGCTCCGCGAAGCTGCTCGCGGCCTCGAGGAAGCCGTCCTTCTCCGTGATGTGCAGCTGCGGCAGGGCGTGTCCGGCCGGACCGAAGATCACCTTGCCGCCGTCGGCGAGGTCGAAGGTCGACTGGTGGCAGGGGCACAGCACGTGGTGCGTCTGCTGCTCGTACAGGCTGATCGGGCAGCCCACGTGGGTGCAGATCTTCGAGTACGCGACGATGCCCTCGTGCGACCAGGACAGTTCCTGCTTGTCCTTGATGTCCTGCGGCTGGATCCGCACGAGCATCAGGGCGTCCTTGGCGATGTGCTCGTTGAAGTCCTCGCTGTCCTCCTCCAGGCCCTCGGGCTTGGCGAAGGTCAGGGAGCCGACCGCGATGTCCTCGGGACGCAGCGGAAGGTTGGTGGACTGGTTGACGAGCCGGACGCCCTTCTTCCAGTTCGTCGTCCGCAGCTTCGTCCCGGGCAGCGGCCCGAGGTCACGCAGCAGGACGACGCCGGAGAGCGGGACCAGGGTCAGCGCACCGAACATCGTGTTGCGGATCAGCTTGCGCCGACCGAACTGCGACTCCTTGGCGCCCTCCGCGAAGTCCGCCATGACCTTGGCCTTGACCTCGGGGGTGGCCTCGATCGGGTGGCGGTCGTCGGCGACCTCCACGTCCGACATCAGGGTGCGGGCCCAGTGGACCGCGCCGGCACCGATGCAGAAGAGCGCGACGCCGAGGGTGAGGCCCAGCGCGAAGTTCAGGCCGCTGATGTGCCCGATCGGCCAGATGTAGACGATCTTGTCGATCGGCACGGCCACGTACGAGGCGATGAAGCCGACCGTGGCCAGCATCGACACCAGGAAGAGCAGCGCCACCATGCGCTCGGAGCGGCGGGCGGCCTTCTCGTCGATGTCCTGGATGCGGTGCTCGTGCTCCGGCAGGCCGGGGTCGGCGAACGGGTTCTCCGCCGTCGCCAGCGCGCCTTCGTGCGCCGTCTCCCGCTCGGGGAGCTTGTCTTCTGGCACGTCTTCGTGTCGTTCAGTCTCACTCATGACTTCTTGGCCTTCGTAGTCCGGGCTGCGACCCAGATGGCGACCGCGACCAGCGTGCCCAGGCCGAAGATGTAGCCGAAGAGACCCTCACTGACCGGACCGAGACCGCCGAGGTCCAGGCCGCCGGGGCTCTCGGACTCATCGCCGTTGACGGCGCCGATGTACGCGATGATGTCCTTCTTGTTCTGCTTGCTCAGCGAGCCGTCACCGAAGGAGGGCATGTTCTGCGGGCCGGTTTCCATGGCCTCGTAGATGTGCTTCGGGTCCACGCCCTCGAGCGTCGGTGCGTACTTGCCGTTGGTGAGGGCGCCGCCCTCACCGGTGAAGTTGTGGCACTGCGCGCAGTTGGTGCGGAACAGTTCGCCGCCCTTGCCGATGTCGGCGCCGTCCGCGTTGTACTGCTTCTCGTCGGGGACGGTGGGACCGGCACCCAGCGACGCCACATAGGCCGCGAGCTGCTCGATCTGGGCGTTGTTGTAGATGTTCCGCTTCCGCGGCACCTGGGCGCCGGGCTGCTGGGCGGGCATGCGGCCGGTAGCGACCTGGAAGTCGACGGCTGCGGCACCGACACCGACCAGGCTGGGGCCGTCGGAGGTGCCCTGACCGCCGGTGCCGTGGCAGCTTGCGCAGCCCACGGCGAAGAGCTTTTTGCCCTCCTTGATGGCAAGGGACTGGGCGGTGTCATCGGCCTGAGCCTTGTCCGCCGGCGCGAACGCGGCGTACAGCCCCCCAGTGACCGCCAGCGCGAAGAGTAGGACGACGAGCGCCGCCAGCGGATGGCGCCGTCGTGCGGAGAGCTTTTTCACGGATTACCCCGGTGTCAGGATCTTCTGCGTCGATGCTTTGGCTATGTCTGGAATGCGGTCCGGTGCGGGACCGGACTACTTGATCAGGTAGATCGTGGCGAAGAGGCCGATCCAGACGACATCGACGAAGTGCCAGTAGTAGGACACGACGATGGCCGCGGTGGCCTGCGTGTGGGTGAACCTCTTGGCCGCGTACGTCCTGCCCAGGACCAGCAGGAAGGCGATGAGTCCGCCCGTCACGTGCAGTCCGTGGAAACCGGTGGTCAGGTAGAACACCGAGCCGTACGGGCCGGACGAGAGCGAGAGGCCCTCGTGCTTGACCAGTTCGGTGTACTCGAAGACCTGACCGCCGATGAAGATCGCGCCCATGACGAAGGTGACCACGAACCAGGCGCGGAGCTTTTTGACGTCGCCGCGCTCGGCGGCGAAAACGCCGAGCTGGCAGGTCAGAGAGCTGAGCACCAGGATGAAGGTGTTGGTTCCGGAGAACGGAAGATTCAGCGCCTCGGCCGATTCCTTCCAATACTCCGCACCGGTCACCGATCGCAGGGTGAAGTACATCGCGAAGAGGGCCGCGAAGAACATCAGCTCGGAACTCAGCCAGATGATGGTTCCGACACTGGTGAGGTTCGGCCGATTGACCGTCGGGTGCGCGTGCCCGGTTTCTACTGTCGTTGCTGTCGCCACGACCGACATTATGTCGGTCGCTTATCCCGCCCTCACTCCGGGGGGTGCCGTTCGGTGTGTCAAGGACGTACGGCCTGCTCGCGGGGACCTGTGCGGCGGTCGCCCAAAGGAAGGAAGCGGGCACGTCCCGGGCGGCCCCGGGACGGCCGCCGACCGGTCCTGACGGGCTGTCGGACAGATCGCCAATCGGTACGAACCCTGCTGCGGGCACCCGTTACGGGAGTAGCATCCGCGCAACGATCGACCCGATAGCCGGCCCACCGACAAGCTGGAGGAACGATGCAGGCGACTGCCACGGTGCTGGTCTACAGCGACAACGCCAACACCCGCGAGCAGGTCAGGCTGGCGGTCGGCCGGCGCCCCGCCCCCGACGTCCCGCAGGTCGAGATCCTGGAGTGCGCCACCGCCCCGGCCGTCCTCACGGCCCTGGAGCAGGGCGGGATCGACGTCTGTGTGCTGGACGGCGAGACCGCGCCCGCGGGCGGGATGGGCGTGTGCCGGCAGATCAAGGACGAGATCTTCAACTGCCCGCCGGTGCTGCTGCTCATCGGCCGCCCGCAGGATGCCTGGCTGGCGACCTGGAGCCGTGCGGACGCCGCGGTGACCCACCCCATCGACCCGGTGGCGTTCGCGGACTCACTGGCCTCGCTGCTGCGCCGCAGGGCGCTCGTACAGGCCTGAAGCGGGCGGCCCGGCGAAAGGGCCTGACGAGCGGCCTGGGCGGCTACTGAAGGGCCTTCAGAGCTGCGGGCGCAGCCGGGCATCGGAGGAGGAGTCCTGCTCGCGCTCGGCCGCTCCTGTGGTCTTGGAGGCCTTGTTCTTCAGCGCGCTGCCGGCCCGCCATTCCTTCCACGGCATGTTCCAGTCACCGAAGCCGTTGTCGAACGGCGACATGGTGTCGCCGCCGCTGTTGACGACCTTGACGATGTCGCCCACCCGGACGTTGTTGAAGAACCACTGGGCGTTGCCGGTGGACATGCCGGTGCAGCCGTGGCTGACGTTGGCCGCGCCCTGCGATCCGACGGACCAGGGGGCGGCGTGCACATACTCGCCGCTCCAGGTCACCCGGGTGGCCCAGTGGACCGGCAGGTCGTAGGAGTCCGAACTTCCGGCGGCGATGCCGACGGTGGTGGAGCGCATCCGTACGAAGCTCTCCTTGCCGAGGACGACCTTGACGCCGTTGCGGGTGGAGAAGCCGGGCTTTCCGGTGGTGACGGGGATGGTGTGGATTTCCTCACCGTTGCGCAGCACCGTCATGTGGTGTGACGCGGCATCAGTGATGGCCTCCACCGCGTCGCCCGTGGTGAGTTTCACGGGCTTGGCGGGGCCTCCGTAGAGCCCACGGGTGATCTTCAGGCCGTCCAGGTTGCTGTGGACGGAGATGGTGGCGTGGGCGGGCCAGTAGTGCTTGGGGCGGAAGTGCAGGGACTTGCCGTCCACCCAGTGCCAGGCGCCCTCGACGCGCGGGGTGGAGTCCACCTTCAGGGCGCTTTCGATGACGGCCCGCTGCTTGGGGTCGCCGACTTCCTTGCTCAGTTCGGCGGTGACGGGCTGGCCGACCCCGTATTCGCCGGTGTCGGGGCCGAACTTGACGCGGAGCCGGTCGTCGTTGTTGTCGGTGGTGTCGACGACGAGGGTCTTGCGGCCGGGGGCGCCGTCCTCGTCCTCGGTGCTCACCCGCACCGTGTAGCGCGTTCCGGCGGCCAGTGGGACGGTGGTTCTCCAGCGCCTGCCGTCGGCGCTCAGTTCGCCGCGGATGTAGCGGCCGGAGGAGTCGGTGGCGGTCACGTCCGTGATCCGCGCCTCGTCACCCTTGACGGAGACCTCAAGCGGCTTGTCGGGATCCGCTTTCTGCTTGCCGTCCGGGGTGTTGGCCGAGATCTGGTCGGCCGCGTCGTAGGGCTGGGCGGAGAGCGGCTGTGACGACGAGTCCCCGCAGGCGGTGGCGGTCACCGCCAGGGGCACTATCAGGAGGCCGCAGCTCAGCACCGTCCGGGTTCGAGGTCTGTTACTCATACCCCAAAAATATGAAGAATCCCCTCTTACGGCGCGCTGGATGACTGCAAATGGGGTGCCCGCCGGGCGCGCCGCCACGCCGGAACGACAGCGGGCCCGGACACCTGATGAGGTGTCCGGGCCCGCCCGGTACGGCGCTCGGGCCGTCCTTACGGCATGCCGTGCCGCACGCCTTACTGGGTGCGGTTCTCGCCGCGGTAGTACTCGAAGACCCAGCCGAACAGGCCGACGAAGATCACCGGGAGCGAGAAGTAGAGCAGCCACCAGCCGAAGACGACGCCCATGAAGGCGAGCGCGCCACCGACGGCCAGGGACAGCGGCTGCCAGCTGTGCGGGCTGAAGAAGCCCAGCTCACCGGCGTCGTCCGAGACCTCGGCGTTCTCGTTGTCCTGCGCACCCGCGTCGACCCGCCGGGCCGTGAAGGCCAGGTAGTAGCCGACCATGATGCACAGGCCGAAGGCGAGGAACAGTGCGGTGGTGCCCGCCGGCTCCTTCGACCAGACGCCATAGACGATCGCCATGGCGAGGACGAAGACGGCGAGCCAGATGAACATCTTGCCCTGGATCTTCACTTGCCAGCCTCCTTGCCGCCGGCGAGGGACTTGTCATCCGAGGAGCCGTGGCCGTTGTGCAGCGCGTCGAGGGCCGCGATCTCCGGGTGGTGCAGGTCGAACGCCGGGGATTCGGAGCGAATACGCGGCAGGGTGAGGAAGTTGTGCCGCGGCGGCGGGCAGGACGTGGCCCACTCGAGCGAGCGGCCGTAGCCCCACGGGTCGTCGACCTCGATCTTCTCGCCGTACTTGGCGGTCTTCCAGACGTTGTACATGAACGGCAGGATCGACAGGCCCAGCAGGAACGAGCTGATCGTGGAGATGGTGTTCAGCGTGGTGAACCCATCGGCAAAGAGGTAGTCGGCGTAACGACGCGGCATGCCCTCGGCGCCCAGCCAGTGCTGGACGAGGAAGGTGCCGTGGAAGCCGATGAACAGCGTCCAGAAGGTGATCTTGCCGAGGCGCTCGTCGAGCATCTTGCCGGTGAACTTCGGCCACCAGAAGTGGAAGCCGGCGAACATCGCGAAGACGACCGTGCCGAAGACGACGTAGTGGAAGTGGGCCACCACGAAGTACGAGTCGGAGACGTGGAAGTCCATCGGCGGCGAGGCCAGGATGACACCGGTCAGACCACCGAAGGTGAAGGTGATCAGGAAGCCGATCGTCCACAGCATCGGCGTTTCGAAGGAAAGGGATCCCTTCCACATCGTGCCGATCCAGTTGAAGAACTTCACACCCGTCGGGACCGCGATCAGGAACGTCATGAAGGAGAAGAACGGCAACAGCACGCCGCCCGTCACATACATGTGATGCGCCCAGACCGTGACCGAAAGACCGGCAATCGAAATCGTCGCCGCGATCAGACCGATGTAACCGAACATCGGCTTCCGGGAGAACACCGGAATGATCTCGGAAATGATGCCGAAGAACGGCAGCGCAATGATGTACACCTCGGGATGGCCGAAGAACCAGAAGAGGTGCTGCCAGAGCAGCGCTCCGCCATTTGCCGCGTCGAATACATGGGCACCGAATTTACGGTCCGCCTCCAGGGCGAACAGCGCGGCGGCCAGAACCGGGAAGGCGAGCAGGACCAGCACACCGGTCAGCAGCACGTTCCAGGTGAAGATCGGCATCCGGAACATCGTCATGCC